>CAZKDU010000059.1:0-9327 GCA_964551485.1 uncultured Burkholderiaceae bacterium | reverse complement strand
CACGCCCTTGACGATGTAGTTGTGGATGTCCTTCACGCGCGCGTCGCCGAGCTGGCTGTCGCGCAGCCGGCTTACTGCGTCGTACTCATACAGGCCCTGCTGTGCCTTCGTAGTGCTTTTGATGTGCCATTGCAGCAGCGGCATGTCCAGGGCCTGGGCCACCTCCTCGGCCAGCATGGTCTTGCCGGTGCCGGGCTCGCCCTTGACCAGCAGCGGGCGCTTGAGGGTGATGGCTGCGTTGACGGCCAGCATCAGGTCTTGGGTGGCGACGTAGTTCTGGGAGCCTTGGAACTTCATGGGTGAGGCGGTGGATTGTTGGGCTGGCGTCAGGGTTGTGACGGATATAATCGAACGTTGATCTGAAGCTGAGCTTCCTTCTGTATCCCACTTAATTGTGCTCGCAAAATGAACAAACTGTTGACTACGGTGTTTGCCTTCGCTGTCGCTTCCGTGACGGCTGTTTCCCACGCTGAAGACATCAAGGGCGACGCCAAGGCGGGCGCGACCAAGGTGGCCATGTGCATCGGCTGCCACGGCATCCCGGGCTACCAAGCCAGCTTCCCCGAGGTCTACAAGGTGCCGATGATCTCCGGCCAGGGGGGCAAATACATCGTGGCCGCGCTCAACGCCTACAAGAAGGGCGAGCGCAAGCACCCGACCATGCGCAGCATCGCCGATTCGCTGACTGACCAGGACATCGCCGACGTGGCCGCCTACTACGAGGCCCACGGCAAGGTTGAGGGCGCCGCCCTGCCGGCCAAGCCTGCCAAGGAACCGAGTGCCCAGGTGGCCGAGCTGCTCAAGAAGGGCAGTTGCGCCAGCTGCCACGGCGACAACTTCGCCAAGCCCGTCGACCCGAGCTACCCCAAGCTGGCCGGTCAGCACGCCGACTACCTGTTCGTCGCCCTCAAGGCCTACAAGACCGAGGGCAACCCCAACGTCGGCCGCGCCAACGGCATCATGGGCGGCATGGTCAAGCCCTTCTCCAACGCCGAGCTGAAGGCCATCGCCAACTACATCGGCTCGGTCCAGGGCGACCTCAAGACGGTGCCGGAATCGCGCTTCCGCTGACGCCTGCCCGCCGCCACGAAAAAGCCGCTGTCTCAGCGGCTTTTTTCATGGCCAGCCCTTGTCAGTGCTGGATGGTTTGCTATCAAAAACGGAGCGATCAGGTTCAGTCACGGGTCGCACAGCGCTGCACCGCATCGATGTAGGCGGCGCCGTCGGGCGGGCGGCCGGCGCGCTGGCTTTCCCAGACCATCTGGCCCAGGCACTCCATGGCCTCGTGGTGCGCGTCGTGCAGCGAGTCGCGCCGCGCGGTCAGCAGCTCCACCGCCTGACGGATGCCACGCGGCTGGTCGATGCTGCACTGTTCGCTGATCGACAGGTGCATGGACAGGTGCAGGAACGGGTTGGTGCGGCCTGCCTCGACCTCGTACACCGTGGCCACGGCGCGCTCGGCGTCGGCCAGGTCGGTGTGGTACTCGGGGTGCTCGTCGATCCACTGGCTGGCCAGGGTCTCCATGGCATCCAGGGGCTGGCCGGCGCGCGACTTGGCGTACACCGCGCAGAAGAAGCGGCGCACGTCGGCTTGGGAGGGGGAAAACATGGGGCCGAGCGTAGCACGCCCCCCGCCACCCTCGGCGCCAGCTCCCGGAGCATCTGGGCGGCGCAGAGGGGGCAAGGGCATGGCCGCAGCAGCCCGGCGCAGCCGGCCCGTCGAACGGGTACAGTCAACTGCCTTGGGGTCCTGCCGAAGAGGGCACGGCCCCTGGCGGCCGCACGCCGCCTTTGCCCTGCCACTTCTGCTTCATCGCCATCCCCTGCCTGCCATGACCCTTGATGCCGCCGCCCTTGACCAGTTGTTCCGCAACGCCCGCACGGCCCACCATTTTCTGGACCGGCCTGTGCCGCTGGCGCTGCTGCGCGAGGTTTACGACCTGGCCCGGATGGGGCCAACCTCCATGAACACCCAGCCCGCGCGCTACGTGTTCCTGACCACGCCCGAGGCCAAGGCGCGGCTTCTGCCCGCGCTCTCAGGCAGCAACGTGGCGCAGACCGAGCAGGCGCCGGTGACCGTGATCGTGGCGCATGACACGCGCTTTCACGAGCACATGCCGCAGATCTGGCACGGCGCCGGGGCGCGCGAGCGCTTCGAGGCCAATCCGGCGCTGCTGGCCGCCACCGCCAGCCGCAACGGCACGCTGGGCGGGGCCTATTTCATCCTGGCCGCGCGCGCCCTGGGGCTGGACTGCGGGCCCATGGGCGGCTTCGACGCCGGCCGGGTCAATGCCGAGTTCTTACCCGACGGGCGCTGGACCGTCAACTTCCTGCTCAACCTCGGTCACCTGGACCCGGCGCGCCTGCACCCGCGCGACCCGCGCCTGGACTTCGAACAGGCCTGCGCCGTCCTGTGAGCCCGCAGGCCGGTCCCGGCATGACGACGTGAACCTGAGCCTCATCACCGACCCGTTCTTCTACTTGGTGGCGGTGCCGGCCGTGCTGTTGCTCGGGGTGAGCAAGAGCGGCTTCGGTGCCGGTTTCGGCTCGCTGGCCGTGCCGCTCATGGCCCTGGCGGTGAGCGTGCCGCAGGCCGCCGCCATCCTGATGCCGGTGCTGCTGCTGATGGACCTGCTGGGTGTGACCACCTTCCGCCGCGAGGTGGACCTGCGGCTGCTGCGCTTCCTGCTGCCGTTCGGCCTGCTGGGCACGGTGCTAGGTACGTTGCTGTTCCGGGTGCTGGACGCGCACGTGGTGGCCGGCGTGGTGGGGGCCGTGACCCTGCTGTTCCTGGCCCAGCGCCTGCTGTTCCCGCCGCGCGCCGACAGCCCGCCGCCGCCGCGCTGGCTGGGCGCGCTGCTCACCACCACCTCGGGCTTCACCAGCTTCGTGGCCCATGCGGGCGGGCCGCCGGTCACCATGTACGTGCTGCCGTTGCGGCTCTCGCCAGTGCACTTCACGGCCACCATGGCCTTCTTTTTCTTCGCGGTCAACCTCAGCAAGTGGCTGCCCTACGCCTGGCTCGGCCTGCTTGACGGGCGCAACCTCGGTACCTCGCTGGTGCTGCTGCCGCTGGCGCCGCTGGGGGTGTGGACCGGTGCTCGCCTGACGCGGCGCATCGCCCCCGAGCTGTTCTACCACCTGCTGTACGCCGGCATGCTGCTGACTGGCTGCAAACTGCTCTGGGATGGCTTGGCACACTGAGTGGCAACCCCGCAGGGGCCGCTCAGGCGAGGCCGGCGGGTTGCGCCGAAACCGGTGGCGCAGCGCCGGTTTCAGGCGGGGGTGACCAGCACGTCCAGCGCCATCAGGCAGATTTTCATGGCCAGCGACTCCTGCATGATGCTGGAGGCCAGGATCATGCGCTGGGTCTTTTCCTGGCGATTCGGTTGCTCGCTCTTGAACACGGCCTTTTCCAGCTGGCGCAACTTGACCAGGCGGGCTTGGTGCAAGGCGATGCGGCGCGTGATGTTCTTGGCCAGCTCGGTTTCGTTTTCTTGCAGGGCCGGCAGTTGGGACTGTTGCGCATCGTGGTGCGTGGACACTTGCTGCATGATCGCATCGCCGCCCAGCATGACCTCGGCGTGCAGCCGCACCATCAACACATCACGCACGGGCTTGAGTTCGATCGGGGTGGACACCCAGCGGCGCAATTCCAGTTTGCCAGCCGGCAGCACACGGTAGATCCGTTTTTTGCCTCTTGCCGTTTCATCCGGGGTGGATTCCACCCATCCCGCTTCCTCAAGCCGTGCCAGCTCCCGGTAAATCTGCTGGTGGGTGGCGTGCCAATAGTTACCGATCGAGCGGTCAAACCGTCCAGCCAGCTCCAGGCCGGAGCCCTCTTGTTCGAGCAGGGCGGTCAAAAGCGCGTGAGGTAAGGACATTGGCGGTGTGCACCCAGGACGGACACAGTGCGCGAGTATAGGAATTGCAACCAGTTGCAATAACTGGGATTAACCGCCACAATTGCAATCAGTTGCATAAAAGTCGGGTTCTGAATCCGAACCAAAGACTTTCGATTGAGTTGTGCATCAATTTTTGAATGGATTTCCACCATGAACCAGCTGACTTCTAATGCCGATGTGTGGGTTGACCGGTGCACGGTGGCCTCGGTTTTGGCTGGACCCGTCGGGCGCAAGTCTCGCAAGCGACTCGTTTTGGAGGCCATGCAGCGCAACGTGGATTGGGCAGGAATGTGGTCGGGAGGCGAAGCAGCCAGACAGTCCTGGGAGGCGCAACACCCAGGCATCAGTGCACAAAGCATGTTCAAGACCCACTGTTTGCAGCAATGGTTTGGACTGACCGACATTGGCATGGAAGAGGCATTGCTGGACATGCCGCTGTACCGAGATTTTGCACACCTTGCCAGCCCAGCCCTTCCGGACAGTCGCCACATGCGCCAATTCCGCGCGCTGCTCAAGAGCAAACTGCCCGATATGCGCGTGCCCGCCATTCCCTCCGACGTGATGGCCTTGGCGCAAACCTCCTTGCGCACTCAGCGCAATGACATCGCAACGGATTCGCCGCAGATGCAAAGGTCTGTGGTTATTCCATCGGCCGCGCCCACTCTGACAACGGGAAGGTTCATCAAAATCAATGGTGCCCTGACAGTTTGCAAACAGCCACTGTTGGTGCGTTCGGGGCGTGGTCGGCGCATGTTGACCCCGTCTGAATCAGGTCGTCGTCACGCTTCTGCAGTGACTGGAAAACCCAGCACCGAGCTTCCGGCGCCATCCCTGCCAGACCAGATCAGTCCGATGCGAACCGAGGAGGGTGCATCGCGGTGTGGGTTGTTGTCCAAACGCGAGCTTCAGACCTTGCTGCGCATTGCGGCCGGCAAGCGCTTGTCTGACATTGCCGAAGATTTGATGCTCAGTCCGAAAACGGTCAGTGTCTACCGCGCAAGAATGCTGGAAAAATTGCAGCTGACCAACAACGCACAGTTGACGGTCTACGCCATTCGCCAAGGGTTGGTCTGAGATACGTCGGCGCTGAAATCCGGTGATCAGCGCAGATTTGACAACAATCCGCCCAGTCCCTGGGTCAACGGACCCGTTGGCAACGCAGCAATCGATGGCGGTGCGGTCTGCTCCATCCCCGGCATGGGGGCAGTGAGGGGCGAGGTGCCTGTCAATGTGCCGCTCAGTGGCAGCAATTGACTCAAAATGCCTGAGTCCGATGCCAGCGGACCCGACAGGGAGGTGCTGTCCAGCGTCCGCAAAAAGTCGGTCATCAGCACCGTGTCCAGGGCGCCTTGCACGGGCATGCCTTGAAGTCCTGGCACACTGGCTGCAGCCGATTGCAATGAGTTGAGCAGACCCAACACATCCGACGTGCTGAGCACCGTGGTTTTGTCCAAACCCAGCAATCCATTCAAACCTGGTGCCAAGCCTCCCAGGGCATCACTGACAGGACTGGCGGGTGAGAGGGCCTCACTGACCTGACCAAACATGCCTGACAACAATGGTGAGTTTGGCAGCAAATTCCCGACCAGCGTCCCTAACGGAGTGCTGTTGACCGTGCTGTGCGGGTTGTCCATTTTTCCCACCAGCTCGCTGATGGAATTCACGCCCGTCACTGGGGCCAGTGAATTGGCGAGTGCAGAAATGGAAGCTCCAGCACTGTTGTTCGTTGAGGAGGTATTGCTGCCAAAGCCAGTCAACAGCGATGGCAAGTCAGAGCCTGTGCCTGTCAATGAGGCCAGGCTGCGGGGTTGCAACAACCCGAATCCATCTGACAATCCGATGGCGCTTGGGTCGAAGCTGGGCTGCGAGGTGGAATCCACGGCCACACCCGAACCGGAGGGCGGCACAGTGTCGAAAGCCACTGCCACTGGCCCAGCGTTTTTGGTGATGTGGGTCGAAGTGACAGGCGAAAAGGCCGTTGTCGTGACCGCGAACACCGATCCGCTGTCTGCAGCCTCCGCCGAAGTGGTTGTGAATGCCGATGCCACGGAAGCCGAGGTGGCTGCTGAGTTCGCATTGGCCACCGCTGATGGATTGGCCACAGCCAGGCGGTCAGCGGCTGCAGTCCCCACGTGGCTGGCGGCCGTCAAACCCGAAGTGGTCAAGCCAGCGACATTGGTGGTGTCCAGCAAATTGACTTGCTGCTGGGTGGTGACGGCGGTGGCATTGCCCGACCACTTTTCGTTCTCGTTTGGGTTCGTTTGTGCCTGTAATGGACGCTCAACCGCTTTGACCACAGCTGGCAAGGGCTGCGGTAAAGAAGGTTCAGAGGGAACAAGGGCGTCCATGACAAAACTCCGTCAAACGTTCTCGGTTGGGCCTGGGATGGCGAGCCATCTTCATGTTCGCAGTTGCCCATTGCGGTTGTGCATGCTGCCAAAGCCAGGTGGCGACTGAATGCCTGCCTGCCGGGTCTTGGCCAAAATGTCAGTCAATTTCTGACATTGAAGTCAGAAATCTTCGTAGGTTTTCGCGAAGCTTACACCCTCGGGCCACTTTTGACCACCCATCAGGGGTTGGGGGTTGTAGGGGTACTGGTGGCCTGCCGCAACCGGCTGGGGGCGAGCACACCGGCCAGGTCCAGGATCGGGTAGGCGATCGAGCAGATGTGAGAGTTCACGCGCTTGAGGTCGCTCAGCAAGTCGATGTGCAGCGAGCTGGTCTCGATGCTGGCCACCGAGTTGTGGCTCAACCGTTGCAAGTGAGCGGACGCACACTCCCGCTCCAGGTCCCGGAAACGGGCCTTCTCCTCCAGCAGGCGCTGGGCGTCGCGCAGATTGCCGTTGAGGAACACACCCATGCCTAGGCGCAGGTTGTCGAGCAGGCGCTGGTGCAGGGCGCAGATCTCGCGCAGGCCGGCCTCGGAGAAGTCGTGGCCCTGGCGGATCTTCTTGTCCTCGATGTCGATCAGGATGCGCTCGACGATGTCGCCGACCTGCTCCATGTTGATCGTGAAGCTGATGATGTCGGTCCAGCGCCGGCTTTCTTCCTCGGACAGCGCCTCGCGCGAAATCTTGGTCAGGTAGTACTTGATGGCGCTGTAGAGCGTGTCCACGGTGTCGTCCAGGCGGCGCAGCGACTGCGACAGCGCCAGGTCGTTGCGCTGGATCACCTCCAGCATGCCGACCAGCATGGTCTCCACCACGTCGGCCTGGCGCAACGCCTCGCGCGCGGCGCATGAAATGGCCAGCGACGGCGTGGCCAGGGCCGAGGGGTCGAGGTGGCGCGGCCGGGTCTGGGTTGGATCGGGGCGCACCGGCAGCAGCCGCTGCACCAGCTGCGCCACCCCGTGGGTCAGGCCGATGAAGCCCAGGCTCATGAGCACGTTGAAGCTCAGGTGGAACAGCACCACGGTGCTGCTGACGTTGTGCAGCCAGGGATGGGCGTGGGTCAGCCAGAGGCCAACGGCGGGCGCCGCCAGGGCCACCCCCAGCAGCTTGAACAGCAGGTTGCCCAGCGTGACCTGGCGCACTTCGGGGCTGGCGCGCGCCGTGGTCAGCACTGCCAGCAGGCCGCTGCCCAGGTTGGCGCCCAGCACCAGACCCAGGGCCACGTCCAGTGGCAGCGCGGCCGAGGCAGCCAGGGTGGCGATCAGCAGCACCACGGCCAGGCTGGAATAGGCCAGCACTGCCAGCACCGCGCCCACGGTGATCTCCAGGAGCACGTCGCTGCCCAGCGAGGCCAGCAGGGCGCGCACGGCGGGTGCTGCCACCAGCGGCTCGGTGGCTTGCTGCACCAGTTGCAGGGCCAGCAGCATCAGGCCCAGGCCGATCAGCACCCGGCCGACCCGGCCCAGGCTATGGTGCTTGCCGAGCAGGAACAGCATCACGCCACTGAAGATGAACAGCGGCGACAGCCAGGACAGGTCGAACGAGAAGAACACCGACATCAGCGCGGTGCCGATGTCGGCCCCCCGCATCACCGCCAGTGCGGCGGGCAGGGCAATCAGCCCCTGGCCCACGAAGGACGCAGTCATGAGCGAGGTGGCGGTGCTGGACTGGACCAGTGCGGTGACACCAATGCCCGCGAGCACGGCGCGCAGGCGGTTGCCCAGGCTGCGCGCCAGCAGGCGGCGCAGGTTGGCACCGAACACACGCAGCACACCGGTGCGCACGAGGTGGGTGCCCCAGACCAGCAGCGCCACGGCCGCCAGCAGATTCAAAAGGTGCTTCATGGAGGCTTGTGGCCCCACTATACGCTGGCCCTTGCCGGCTGTGGCGCAGTGCCGGGGGTCGGCCTGTGCGATTGTTGGCGATGGCCGGGGGGAAGGCCGTGCCGCCCGCCACCTTGCGGCCGCGCCAGGCGGCGGTGTGCTGTGGCCTGGCGCGGTGCGCGCCGGCGTGGGGCGTCAGCCGCGGCACACGCGGCGCAGCTCGTCCAGGAACAGCAGGGCGGCGCCCAGGGTGATGGCGCAGTCGGCCAGGTTGAAGGTGGGGAAGTGCGACAGGCCCCAGTGCAGGTCGAGGAAGTCGACCACGTGGCCGTGCAGCACGCGGTCCAGCACGTTGCCCAGCGCCCCGCCCAGGATGCAGGCGATGGCCAGCGCGAACTGGCGCTGCCCGGCGTGCTTGCGCAGCAGGTGGAACATGAAGCCCGTGGCCACCACACCGATGCCGGTGAACAGCCAGCGCTGCCAGCCCGAGGCCGAGGCCAGGAACGAGAACGCCGCGCCGGTGTTGTGCACACGCACGATGTTGAACCAGTCGGTCAGGCGCATGCCCTGGCCCAGTCCGTAGTGGCCGACGACCAGCCATTTGCTCAGCTGGTCGAGCGCGAAGATCAGCAGGGCCAGGCTCAGCCAGGGCAGCAGGCTGGCGCTGGAGGTGGTGCGCTTGCCCATGTCAGGCCACCGAGCGGCTTTCGCCGTCGCCGAACAGGTTGCTGGTGCAGCGGCCGCACAGGCTGGGGTGGGCCGGGTCGTGGCCGACGTCGGCGCGGTAGTGCCAGCAGCGCTCGCACTTGGCGTCTGAACTGGGTTTAACCCTTGCCGATAGGTCGTTTCCTGCTATCAATTCAATAGCAGATGTGATGAAGACGAACTTCAGGTCCTGGCCCAGGCTGGCCAGCAGGGCGTGGTCTTCGGGCGCGGCGGTCAGGCTCAGCGTGGCCTGTAGCGAGGCGCCGATCTGGCCGGCCGTGCGCAGCGCTTCGATCTCCTTGTTGGCCAGGTCGCGGATCTCGCGCAGGCGCCCCCACTTGGCCAGCAGGCCGGCGTCGGGGGTGGGCAGCTCGGTGTAGGTCTCCAGGAAGACCGAGGGGCTGTGGCCGAACACGGCCCAGGCCTCTTCGGCCGTGAAGCTGAGGAACGGCGCCATCCAGCGCAGCATGGCGTGGGTGATCTGGTGCAGCGCGGTCTGGGCGC
>CAZKDU010000058.1:0-9357 GCA_964551485.1 uncultured Burkholderiaceae bacterium | reverse complement strand
GGTCTTCCTCGTCGACCAGGATCACCATGCGGCCCGCGCGCATCTCGGCCACGATCTCGGTGACCGGAGAAATGGGAACAGGGTGCAACGGTTTCATGGGTGGGTGTCCTTGGGGGCGTGGAGCATGCGCTCGACGTAGCGGGCGATCAGGTCGATCTCGAGGTTGACGGTGCTGCTGGTGCGCAGATGGCCCAGCGCGGTGTTCTCGACGGTGTGAGGGATCAGGTTGATGCTGGCTTCGCAGCCGGCGTCGCTGTCAGCCACGCGGTTCACGGTGAGGCTCACGCCGTTCACGGTGAGGGAGCCCTTGTAGGCGAGGAAGCGGCCGATGGCGGCCGGTGCCAGCACCCGCAGCTCCCAGCTTTCGCCGACCTGCCCGAAGTGGGTCACCTGGCCGATGCCGTCGACGTGGCCCGAGACCAAGTGACCGCCGAGGCGGTCCTGTGGGCGCAGGGCCTTTTCCAGGTTGACGGGGCCGAGTTCGGTGAGTCCGGTGGTTTTTTCCAGGGATTCGGCCGAGACGTCGACAGTGAACTGTCGTTGGGCTAGGTCCAGGGACGTCACGGTCATGCACGCACCATTGAGGGCGATGCTGTCGCCCAGGCCCACGTCGTCGAGGTAGCCGGCAGGTGTGGCGATGGTCAGGCGCTTGCCGTGCGATAAAGAGCGACCCAGGTCGTGGAGGGCGGCGATACGCCCCACGCCGGTGATGATTCCGGTGAACATGCTGCGATTTTCGCAGACTTGCCCCCAGGTCGCCCGGGGCGGGTCAAAAATTGTCGCGTCCGGGGGGACGGGCCAGCAGCCGCAGGTCGGGCCCGACCTGGGTCACGTTGTGAAAGTCAAGCGCCAGCGCCTTGTCCAGATGGGGCAGTGCCGGCAGCACCGCCATCTCGCGGCCCGGGCCGATCAGCTTGGGGGCCAGGTACACCAGGAACTCGTCGACCAGGCCGGCATGGATCAGCGAGCCGTTGAGCTTGTGCCCAGCTTCCACGTGCAGCTCGTTCACCTCGCGCCGCCCCAGGTCGTCGAGCATGGCGGCCAGGTCCACCTTCTGGCCGGGCCCGGGCAGGGCCGTGACCTGCACACCGTGTTGCGCCAGAGCCGCTTCGCGCTCGTGCGCGGCGGTGGCTGCATACAGCCAGACCTGGCGCTGTGGCGCCAGCAGGCGGGCCTGCAGCGGGGTTTCCAGGCGGCTGTCCACCACCACCAGGTGGGGCTGCCGTGCGGTGTCGACCAGGCGCACATCGAGCTGCGGGTCGTCTTCCAGCACGGTGCCGATACCAGTCAGCATCGCGCAGGCACGGGCGCGCCAGGCGTGGCCGTCGGCGCGGGCGGCGGGTGAGGTGATCCACTGGCTCTGCCCGTTGTCGAGTGCGGTGCGCCCATCGAGCGAGGCCGCGACTTTCAGGCGCACCCAGGGGCGGCCGCGCCGCATGCGGCTGAAAAAGCCGATATTGAGCTCGAAGGCCTCGCGCGCGCCCGAACCCACCGTGACCTCGATGCCCGCCGCCCGCAGCCGGGCGATGCCTTGGCCGGCCACGCGGGGGTTGGGGTCGGCCATGGACACCACCACACGGGCCACGCCCGCATCGACCAAGGCATCGCAGCAGGGCGGGGTACGGCCGTGGTGGGCGCAAGGCTCCAGGGTGACATGCACCGTGCTGCCACGCACCGCCTCGCCACGGCGCGCGGCGTCGCGCAGGGCCATGACCTCGGCGTGGGCTTCACCGGCCCGTTGGGTCTGGCCTTCGCCGATGACGCGGCCGTCGGCGGCGGTGATCACACAGCCCACGGATGGGTTGGGCGGTGGGAGCCAGCGGCCCTGCCGGGCCAGTTCGAGTGCACGTTCGATCACAGGGGGTCAAGCCTCAAAAACACACGGCAGTCTACCGTTTGGAGGATTTTGAGGACCGCCGGTCGGACGGCTGGGGTGTGATGCCCGGTTTGGCGTATGGTGGCCACATGTGGCAAAAAAGGCGGGGGTTTTCGTTGGTGGAGCTGCTGGTCACGCTGTCTCTGCTGGCCATCTTGGCCTCGTTGGCGGTGCCCAGTTTCAGGTCCGTGCTGGCACGTCGAGCCGTGTTGTCCGCGGCAGAGGCGCTTGTGGCCGATTTGCGCTATGCGCGTTCCGAAGCAATCAAACGGGTGGCTCCGGTCAGTGTCTGCCGTTCGGACGACGGCAGCACCTGTTCGGGCAGCACAGGGACCTGGCGCAATGGCTGGGTGGTGTTTGTGGATGCCAACGGGAACGGCGCTCTGGAAACGGGTGACCAGATCGTGCGTGTACAACAGACTTTGCCGTCGATTGCGTCCATTGCCAGCACCGACCCCACGAGTGATCGGTCCTCGTTTGTCTACCAGGCCACAGGTTGGTCCAAGAACGCGTCCCAGACTTTCATCGTCACGCCCACGGGCAGTGTGTCGCTCAACGGCACTCGCCTGCTGTGTATTTCCAATCAGGGACGACCTGGACTCAAAGCGGAAGGGGCACAGTCATGCACATGACGAACCTGAAGCATGTTCGCCTGCGTGCCCAGGCTGCCAATGTCTCCCGACGCGCCCGTGGCGTGTCCATGATCGAGGTGCTGGTGTCCATCGTGATCGCCTCGATAGGCCTGCTGGCGCTGGCGGGTGTCAATGCCGCTGCGGTACGGTTGACCAAAATGTCCCAGTACCGGGCCACAGCCACGTTGCTTGCCAATGACATTGGTGAGCGCATGCGGGCCAACAAAGCCGGATTTGTGGCTGGGAGCTACGACTTCACCAGCGATTTTTCCGGGCAGGCCACCAAACCGACGCTGACTGCCTCAGAACTGTGCAACGTGGCAGGTGGCAGCTGCACCACCGCGCAAATCGCCAATCTGGACCTGAAGCAATGGCGCATGACCGTGCGCGATCAATTGCCGAGTGGGTCCGTGTTTTTGCTGCGCGCCGGGGCACAGAACTCGGCGGACGTTTGGGTGGTCTGGCGCGATCCTGTGGTGGCCAGCACCGCCGAGTCGCCTGCATTGGCCACGGAATGTCCCGATGGGTTGAACGCTGGGTCTGACTTGAGCATCCGGTGCAGTTTTTTCAGGGTGGCCTTGTGAACTCTCTGCCTTCGTCAGCTGTTGCGAGCCCACGGCACACCATGGCCGGGGTGTCCATGATCGAGGTCATGATTTCTCTGGTCATCGGGTTGGTGGTGGTCGGGGCGGTGCTGGTCAGTTTTGCCAGTTCGGGGCAAACCGGGCGGCAGCAGTCGGCCTATGGGCAGATGAATGAAGATGCGCAGATCGCCTTGAGTGTGTTGTCCCGAGATCTGTTGCTGGCGGGTTACGCCCAGCCCACGGCGGTGAATACGGCCAGTGCCACCTTTGTACGAACCTACGCCAGTCGACCTGTGTTTGGCTGCGACAGCGGGTTCCAGTCACCGAACACCACCGGGTCGGTCAGCTGCAATGCCACCGGGACCACCCCCGCGCTGGAGGTGGTGTACGAAGCCGATCTGGCCAGCACGGTGCCCACGTCGGCCAATCTACCTTCTGATTGTCTGGGGGCTGCCTTGACGGCACAGACCACGGGGTCGGTTACGTTTTACATCGCACGAAATCGCTATTACTTGGCCACCGGCAGCACCGGTAAACCAGAGCTGCACTGTGCCAGTGACCGTGCTGCAGCGACTGGACAACCCCTGGTGGAAAACATCGAAAACATGAAGCTGTGGTACGGCGAAGCAAATGCTGCAGCACCGCGTCAGGTGGTGCGTTACGTGAGTGCGTCGAACGTGACCGACTGGAACTATGTGGTGAGCGTTCGCGCATGTGTGCTGATGCGCAGCAGCGACCCGGTTCCGTTGGACGATGTATCGTCGAATTATCTGGACTGCGATGGCAATGCCCAGGCTGCAAGCGACCGTTATTTGCGCCGCAGTTATTTCACCACGGCCACATTGCGCAACAAGATGGCACTTTGAATCATGCCCACACATTTGTTCCGCTGGCGTCAGAAGGGTGTCTCCATGGTGATCGTCTTGATCATGCTGATCGTGATCGGTCTCACGTCAGCGGCGGCCATTCGAAATACCACATCGAGCGAGCGGCTGACCAACAACCTGCGTGTCCAGAATCTTGCGCAGCAGTACGCCGAGGCCGCCTTGCGTTTTTGTGAAACCGAAATCGCCAAAGCCGACGCCAGTCGCACCAGCAGTTTGCGGGAGGCCAATATCGTGGCCACTGCGTTTGGTGCCACCGCGGCGTGGAATCAGACGGTGACTTGGACTGGGACTGGGGGGGCATCTGCATCCATGACCAGTGTGCCTGAAAGTCAGATCTATTCAAGCGACAGCAGCTTCAAGCCCAGTGTGCTGCCGCAGTGCGTGGTGGAAAAGCAATCGTTGCCCGATGGCAGCCAGTCTTACGTGATCACCGCCCGAGGGTTCAGTCCGGATTATGTGGCTGACGGCAGTGGCAAAACCACTCAAGGCTCGGTGGTCTGGCTTCAAAGCACCGTTTTCATGAATTGAGGGAGTCATGTTGGACACACCACATGCCCAGTTTGCCCGTCAGTCGCGCCGGGCATTGGTCTGGTTCTTGGGCCTGAGTGTGGGCCTGAGCGCCTTGGCTCAACCTTCCCAGAGCCCTTTGATCAGCCGCCAAGGCAGTGGTGCAGCACCCAACATCATGCTGACCATGGATGACTCGGGGTCCATGATGTTTCAACACATGCCCGAGGAAACGGTTTACGTGGGCAGTTACACGATTGCCAACCCGGTGGGATCGAACTCGGTCAACATGGACCCAGGAGACAACGCGATCCTGTCGAGCTTCTACATCGGTACGGTGGCAGGTCGAGCGGGTTCCAAGAACTACCGCCAGCGCTTGTTGCGGTCACCAGACACCAACACCGTTTACTACAACCCGGAAGTCCAGTATAAGCCATGGTCTTTGGCTGCAGGTGGCCGCATGGCTGCCGCGAACGTGGGTGCTGCACTGCGTGATCCCATGAACGCAACGGGAGGCACGATCGATCTCACGAACGTGCGCAACCTGCTCGGCAGCCTGCTGGACATCCTGGGTAACAACATTACCTGGTGTTACCGCACGGACAGCCAAAGCGATTGCTCGACGGTGTCATTGCTCACATCCGTGCCCTATGACCCAGGCTTGTATTACCGGCTGAACAAGGACGGCAGCGGGAATTACCTGAATCCCAACACCTGGAGCAATTACACAGAGTTCACCATCAATGCCAGCAGCACGACCACCTACACCAAATACCCTGCCCGGACCGATTGTGCGGGCAGTGTGTGCACTCGCACGGAAGAGCGCCAGAACTATGCCAACTGGTTCACTTACTACCGCACGCGGAACCTGTTGGCGCGTGGGGCGTTGGCCGAGGCATTTTCCGATGCGACCAACAACTTCCGCTTGGGCTATGGGCGCATCAACAAAGCTTCGAGTTCGATCGATGGTGTCAGCACTACCGTGATCGAGGCTGGTGTGCGTGATTTCACGTCCACCCGGAAAACGGAGCTTTTCAATTGGCTGTATGCGTTGCCAGCCAACGGGGGCACGCCTTTGAGGGGGGCCATGCAATCGGTAGGCAACTATTACTCCCGCACGGACAACAAAGGTCCTTGGACCAACAGCCCTGGCAATACCAACGACACCAGCACCGACAAGGCCTGCCGCCGTGCTTATCAGATCATGGTGACCGACGGTTACTGGAACGACACGGTTGGCAGCAGCGGATTGAGTTCGGTTGGCAATCAGGACAACACCAACGGCAGCACCATCACCGGGCCCGGCAACACGTTCCAATACATCGCGGCGCGTCCCTATAAAGACGGCAATTCCGACACGTTGGCGGATTACGCGATGAAGTACTGGAAAAGTGATTTGTACGGCACTGCTGCCAACAAAGTGGTGCCTTCCATCAAGGACCCTGCGTTTTGGCAGCACATGGTCAACTTCACCGTGGGGCTTGGTGTGCGAGGTACGCTCAATCCTGACACTGACTTACCCAATCTGGAGTCTGGAAGCAAAAGCTGGAGCACGGATCAGATCGATGACCTCTGGCATGCCGCGGTCAACAGCCGTGGAGATTTTTTCAGCGCCAAAGACCCTTCGGAGTTGGCGAGTGCCATTCGCACATCGATTGGCCAAGCGTTGCAGCGTGAGCTGCGCGAAGCCGGTGTGGCCACTGCAGCCACCAGCCTCCAGGACGGCAACCGCAAGTATGTGCCCTTGTACCGTACAGGCTCCTGGAATGGCGACATTCAAGCCTTTGGATTGGATGCCAATGGTCAGTCCGGTGCCCAGATATGGGCTGCGTCGACCAAGCTGCCCAGCTGGAGTTCGCGCAGCATCTACACATGGGACACAGGCATCAGTCCCGCTGCTGCAGTGACATTCACTTGGGCAAGCATCAGTGCCGCCAATCGCACGGCATTGGGCAGTGCTGGAGCCACCTACACCAGCACACTGGTGGACTTCTTGCGCGGTGATCGCAGCCTGGAAGGAGACACGAATTTGTTCCGTACACGCTCAGGGGTACTGGGAGATTTCGTGAACTCGAACCCGGTATTGATCAAGGGTGCGTTGGACATGGGGTACAGCGTGCTGCCAAGCATTGGTGCGAGTTATGCGACCTTTATCACGCAAAAGGCGGCACGCACGGGGGTGTTGTTCGTGGGAGGCAATGATGGCATGTTGCATGCCTTCAAAGACACCTTGGGCAGTGTGCCGAGCGACGATGGTAAAGAGGTGTTTGCGTATGTACCGAGGGCGGTCTACCCAACGCTGTCGTTGCTGAGCAGCCAGACGTACGGAACCAACCTGCTGTACCACCAGTTCTATGTCGATGGTCCACTGCAAGAAGCCGATGCCTACGTCAAAGCCTCAGGTGCCTCCAGCGCCAGTTGGCGCAACCATGTGCTGGGCAGCCTGGGGGCGGGTGGGCGGGCTGTGTTTGCGATCGATGTGACAGACACAGCGAACCTGGGAGCAAACAGCGTTCGATGGGAGTTTTCCAGCAGCAGTGACACCGATCTGGGCTACGTCATGACGCCGCTTGAAAACGGTGTGTTACCCAATGGTGATTGGGTGGTGGTGTTTGGCAACGGCCCCTACAGTGGGGCAGGCAACGCGGTATTGTTTGTGCTCAATCTGGAGACCGGGGCAGCGCAGAAGCTGGTGGTGGACAGTGCCGGAGCCAACGGCTTGGGTGGGGTGGTGGCGCAGCGCAATGCGAATGGACAGATCACCAATCTTTTTGCGGGTGACCTGAAGGGGCGTCTCTGGAAATTCGACTACGACGCCACCACTGCCAGCCGTTTCAAGGTCTCGGGTGGCACGGCCTTGTTCACAGCCACCAGCAGCACCGGCGCAGTGCAGCCGATTTCACAGCCTCCGGTGGTGTACGACCATTCACAGGGGGGCAAGCTGGTGGTTTTTGGCACGGGGCAGTTGGTCACAGACACGGACGCCAACAGCACGGCGACCCAGTCGGTTTATGCCGTCTGGGACAAGAATGCCGACACCATGGTGCGTCCGCTGACCCGGACTGCGCTGGCCGGCCGCAGCACGGGCACCGTGACAGGGGCGGGAGGGGCCACGTTCTACAGTGTGTCTGGCAGCAACGTCGACTGGGTGACTCAGCGTGGTTGGTTTCTGGACCTGGACATGATTTCAGGTTTGAGGGTGTCCTACCCTCCGCAGGCTCTGAGCTACGAACTGGTGCTGTTCAACACGATTGCACCGGCCCAGAACGTGGCCGCTTGTGATTCGGCCGTGGGGCGAGGTGTCAACCTTGCGCTCCCGGTGGAAACCGGGGTGAACCCGCCTTACCGCCTGTTCGATGTGAATGGTGACGGGGCGTACAACAGTTCCGATGACTATGCGGCCGGGTATGCCACCAATGCGGATGGACGGGATGCGATTGTGTACAGTTCGGCGCGCAACGGTTCCAATGCAGTGGCTGACGGTCCATGCCCAGCCGGCTTCTACCGTGCCAGCTTGCAAAACACCACGGGACAGATGATGGCCTGTGTTCGGCGCAAGCCAGACAGCGCGGCTGCTGTGAGCGTCAAAGACCGGGTCTGGCGGCGTATCATCAATCCACCCATTCGATGACACGAGGACAACCACATGCGCGCCCAGATGCCAGATTGTCCGCAGCCCTCTACGGCACGTGGGTTCACCTTGATCGAGGTGATGGTGGTCATGGCCATTGTGGCCATCCTGGGGGCCTTGGCCTATCCCAGCTACACCGAATACACCCGCAAGGGGGCGCGTGCTGAAGCGCGGGTGGCCTTGCTGGAAACCCAGCAATTCATGGAGCGTTACTACGCAGCCAACAGCGCTTATGTGTCGTCTGGGGGAAGTGCCCCGACCTTGCCGACGCGCTTGGCCACCTTGCCCAGTGACGGTTCGCCCGCCCGCTACCTGTTGTCGGTGGCCGCGTCGGTGGGGGCTTACACACTCACCGCCACCCCACAGGGCAACATGGCGGCTGACAAATGCGGCGCCTTGCTGTTGACCAACACCAACGTGCGCAGCATGGGGGGCACCGGGGTCACAGTGGCAGACTGCTGGAAATGAGCGCAGCCGTGTTCGGCGGGGGTGTCAGCGCCGGAACTCGTCGACGAGCGTCTTGAACTCGTCGATGTCTTCGAAGCTGCGGTAGACGCTGGCAAACCGCACATAGGCCACCTTGTCGAGCTTTTTGAGCTCGCGCATCACCAGTTCACCAATGCGCGCCGAAGGCAGTTCGCGCACCCCTAGGCTGAGCAGTTTTTCTTCGATGCGCTCGATCGCGGCATCGACCTGCTCGGTGCTTACCGGGCGCTTGCGCAGCGCCAGATTCATGGAGGCGAGCAGCTTGCTGCGTTCGTAGTCAATGCGGCGCCCATCCTTCTTCACCACGGCCGGAAAGCTCACGTCCGGCCGCTCGTAGGTGGTGAAGCGCTTTTCACAGTCGCCGCACTGGCGACGGCGGCGGATGAAGTCCCCGTCTTCGGATACCCGCGTTTCCACCACCTGGGTGTCGGGGTGGCTGCAGAACGGACACTTCATCGGGGTCGGACAGGGCTCAGCGGTAGACCGGGAAACGCGCCGTCAGGGCGTTGACCTTGGCGCGCACAGCCTCAATGTTGGCTGCATCGCGCGGGTTGTCCAGCACGTCGGCGATCAGGTGGGCGGTGGCGCGCGCCTCCTCGTCCTTGAAGCCGCGGGTGGTCATGGCCGGCGTGCCGATGCGCACGCCGCTGGTGACCATGGGTTTCTCGGGGTCGTTGGGGATGGCGTTCTTGTTGATGGTCATATGGGCGCTGCCCAGCACGGCCTCGGCCTCCTTGCCAGTGATGCCCTTGGC
>CAZKDU010000057.1:4905-9523 GCA_964551485.1 uncultured Burkholderiaceae bacterium | reverse complement strand
GAGATGAAGGCCCAGAGCCAGGGCGCGCTCAAGGGCGTGCTCGGCTACACCGAGGACAAGGTGGTGGCCACCGACTTCCGCGGCGAGCCCTGCACCAGCGTGTTCGACGCCGAGGCCGGCATTGCCCTTGACAAGACCTTTGTCAAGGTCGTGTCCTGGTACGACAACGAGTGGGGCTACTCCAACAAGACCCTCGAAATGGTGCGCGTGGTGGCCAAGTAAGCCGCTGGCCCAGCCCTCGTGAAAAAACGCGCCCCCGGGCGCGTTTTTCATTGGGGCCTGCTGGTGCTGCGGCGTGCCGGCCCGTTCGGTGGCCTGCATGCGCGGGGCATCGGCGATGGCCTCGGCCCCGGCCCGATCCCCATGGGGCCCAGGCCGATGCAGCGCGCGCCGGTGTGCTGTCGCCCTTGCCCCTGCCCCCTGGGCGCCGGTTCACGACCCCGGGGGGAGGCGTGACCGGTTTTCAGTGGTGGGCATGCCCATGCGCCCCATGCGCATGCCCATGGGCCACCTCTTCCGGCGCGGCGGCGCGCACGGCCTGGACCTTGAGCGTGATGCGCAGGGTCTTGCCGGCGTAGGGGTGGTTGCCATCGAGCAGCACCTGCGGCCCCTTGATCTTGACCACGTTGAAGACCTGCTCGCGCCCGTCCTCGGTGGCACCGCGCAGCTGGCCCCCGACCTTCACGCCGGGCGGGAACTCGCTCTTGGGAATGGTGCGCACCAGGCTCTCGTCGCGTTCGCCGAAGGCGTCGGCCGGGGCCAGTTCCAGCGTGGTGGCATAGCCCGCGGTCTGGCCTTCGACGGCGGCCTCGAGCCGGGCGAAGGTGTTGCCATAGCCGCCGTGCAGGTAGGCCTGGGTGCCGGCGTCCAGGGGCAGGCCCTTGGTGTCGGCGAGTGTGTACTGCAGGGTGACGACGGTGTCCTTGGTGATGTGCATGGCGCTCACTTCTTGCGGCCGTAGCGTGCGGTGAAGCTGGCCTTGCCCAGGCTGTTGGCGTTGATCATGTAGCCCGTGAGCGCGGCGGTGGCGTCGGCCGGCAGCTCCAGCTTCTCGACCTTGAGCGCGTGCACGGTGAAGGTGTAGCGGTGCGGCTTGTCACCCTTGGGCGGGCAGACCCCACCCCAGGCCGCCACACCGAAGTCGATGCGGCTTTGCACCGCGCCCGCGGGCAGGGTGCTGCTGTTGAGGGCGCCGGCGTTGCCGGGCAGGGCACTGACCTGGGCCGGGATGTTGATCACCATCCAGTGCCACCAGCCCGAGCCGGTGGGGGCGTCCGGGTCGTACACCGTGACCGCGAAGCTCTTGGTGCCGGCGGGCGCGCCTTCCCATTGGAGCGCGGGCGACTTGTTCTCGCCGCTGCAGCCGAAGCCGTTGAACTCGAAGCTCGGCGGGATCATGCCGTTGGCCGGGATCTCCGGGCTGCTCAGGCGGAAACCGGCGGCCTGGGCCAGCGGGGCGGCCAGCAGCAGGGCCAGCAACGGGGCGGCGGTGCGCGTCAGGGACAGGGTCATGGGGTGGGTCCTCACGGGTGTGGATGAAGCGCGCAGTCTAGCGGCCTGTGGGCCGCCTTGCACGGCCCGGCGTGGGCGCCCCTGCCCCACCGGCCCCGGAAACGGCCACGCGCCCGGTGGGGCGCGTGGGGAAGGCCGACCCCGGGCGGGGCGGCCGGTGGGCAGACCGGGGGCGCTCAGGCCCGTGGGGGCCTGGGTGCCCGGGGCCTCACTTCTTCACGGCGGCACTGGCACCCACCTGGGCGTCGGCCTTGGCGGCCGGGGTGGCGGCCTTGACTTCTGCCTTCACGTCGGCCTTGGCATCGGCTTTGGTCTGGGCCGCGGTGTCGGTGGCCTTATCCTTGGTGGCGTTCACGCCATCCTTGGCCTTGTCGGCGCCGGCCTTGGTCTTCTCGGTGGTCTTTTCGGCACCCGCCTTGGCTTTGCCCATGGCGTGGCCTGCGGTGTGCTTGGCGTGGTCGGTCACGGCGCCGGCTTCTGCCTTGGCCTTGCCGGCGTCCACAGCGGCGGACACACCCACGCTGGCCTTGGCGTCGGTGGACGCTGCGGCCGGGGCGCTGTCGGCGGCGAAGGCGGACACGGCGAAGAAGGAAGCAACCAGGACAGACAACAGTTTCGACATATAGAACCTCTAAGGCTTGGGGGTTGAACACCCTCCCGTTTCGTTTGCTTGGGAGGTGTATCTCTAACGCCCCCTGCCGAGGCCCTGTTGACGAAGGCTTGACCTCAACGGTAACCAGCCGTAACCGGCGTGCGCCGCGGTGACCACCGGCCGCCGCGGCGCGCCGGCTCAGCCCAGGTGCTTGCCGACGATGCCGGCGATCTCGAACATGGTGACCTGGGGCTTGCCAAAGATCGGCAGCAGCTTGGCGTCGGCATTGATGGCGCGCTTGTTGGCCGCGTCCTGCAGGCCATTGGCCTTGATGTAGTCCCACAGCCGCTTGATGACCTCGGTGCGCGCCAGCGGCTCGCTGCCCACCACCGCGGCCAGGGCCGGGCTGGGCGTGGCGCCACCGCCCGCCGGTGCGGCGCGCTTGGGCCGCGCGGCCTTGGCGGCGGGGGCCTTGGGCGCTGCCTTGGCGGCCTTCTTGGCTGGGGTTTTTGCGGCTGCTGCAGCTTTTGTGGCTGCAGCCCTTGTCCCGCGCGCCTCGGGTGCTGCGGTTTTTGTAGCGGCGGCCTTGCGGTTCGGGTACTTGGAAGGTTCGAACTCGAAGCCCACCTTGCCCTCGTCCTTGTTCCAGGCCAGGAAGGCCTTGAAGCTGCGGCGCGTGCGCATGCTGACGAACTTGTCGAGCAGGTCGGTCTTGCCGGTGCTCAGCTGTTTTACCATCGGCTCGCGCGCCCCCGGCTGCTGCTGGATCACCTTGCCGCTCTTGAAGTCGCAGCTGGGTGTGGGCTGGGCGTGGGTGGGCACGGCGTGGCTGCAGACGTAGCTGCTGCCGTGCTCGAACACGGCGCTGCCGCACTTGGGGCAGGCGCCGAGCGAGGCCTGGTCGCCGAAGTCCACCAGCTCGCCGGTCTCCTCGGCCTTCTTGTCGTCGCCGAAGTCGAACTCCAGCTTCCAGTTGCGCTCTTCCTCGTTGAAGTTGAGCGCGATCTCGGCCACAAACGGCCAGCCGGCCTTGGAGCGAAAGCCCTCGAGCGGGCCGATGCGCTTGTCGTGCAGCAGCCGCTCGGCCTCGGCGGCCTCGAAGGTGCGCCCGCCCGGCGTTTTGGTGAAGGAAAAGCCGCAACCCTCGCCGGCGCCGTCGGCGCCGGTGCAGGCGTAGCGGCGGTAGTTCTCCTTGACCACGCCGCTGCAGTTGGGGCAGGGCGTGGTGAGGGTGGCGTAGTCACCGGGCACGGTGTCGCGGTCGTACTCCTTGGCCTTGCGCACGATGTGCTCGGTCATGGCGGCGATGTCACGCATGAAGGCCGCACGGCTCAACTGGCCGTGCTCCATCTGCGCGAGCTTGTGCTCCCATTCGCCGGTGAGCTCGGGCTTGGAGAGTTCCTCGATGCCCAGGCCGCGCAGCAGTGTCATGAGCTGGAAGGCCTTGGCCGTGGGGATCAGCTCACGGCCCTCGCGCAGCATGTACTTCTCCAGGATCAGGCCTTCGATGATGGCGGCGCGGGTGGCCGGTGTGCCCAGGCCCTTCTCCTGCATGGCCTCGCGCAGTTCGTCGTCCTCGACCCACTTGCCCGCGCCTTCCATGGCGCCGAGCAGGGTGGCTTCGGAGTAGCGTGCGGGCGGCCGGGTCTTCAGGCCCTTGGGGTCGGCCTCCAGGGTTTGCACGGTCTCGCCCGGGCGCACCGCCACCAGGGTCTTGTCCTTGTCGCCGTCCTCAGTCTGGGCTTCCTTGCCGTAGATGGCCAGCCAGCCCGCCTTGACCAGCACCTTGCCGTCGCTGCGGAAGCTGTGGCGGGCCGCGCCCGCGGGGGCCACGGTCGTGATGCGGGTGGTGACCTGGTACTCGGCGCTGGGGAAGAACACCGCCATGAAGCGCCGCGCCACCAGGTCGTAGAGCTTCTGCTCGGCTTCGGACAGGCTGCTGGGCGCCTGCAGCGTGGGGATGATGGCAAAGTGGTCGCTGACCTTGCTGTTGTCGAACACGCGCTTGCTCGGCTTGATGTAGCCGTTGTTGAGCGCCGTCAGGGCGTGTGGCGCCAGGTGGCGCAGGCCGCTGTCGGCCAGCATGCCGAAGGTCTGCTGCACCACCGGCAGGTAGTCCTCGGGCAGGTGGCGCGAGTCGGTCCGCGGGTAGGTCAGGGCCTTGTGGCGTTCGTACAGGCTCTGCGCCAGCGCCAGCGTGGTCTTGGCCGAGAAGCCGAACTTGCCGTTGGCCTCGCGCTGCAGGCTGGTCAGGTCGAACAGCAGCGGGCTGGCCTGGGTGCTGGGCTTGCTTTCCTCGGTGACGCTGGCGGGCTGGCCGCGCACGGCTTCGGCGATGGCCTGGGCTTGGGCCGCGTTCCAGAGGCGGTCGGCGCGCTGCTCGGCGTCGTCGGCGTTCTTTTTCCAGGCTGGGTCGAACCACTTGCCGGTGTACTCGCCGGCCTGGGCGCCGAACGTGGCGTGCACCTCCCAGTAGTCGCGGCTGACGAACCGGCGGATCTGCTCCTCGCGCTC
>CAZKDU010000057.1:0-4872 GCA_964551485.1 uncultured Burkholderiaceae bacterium | reverse complement strand
GGTGAGGAAGAAGCCGCCGTCGCGCGAGTTGAAAGCGGTCATGGCGCGCGTGCCGTTGATGCCGACCAGCCAGTCGGCCTCGGAGCGCGAGCGCGCGGCTTCTGCCAGGCCCTGCATCTGGGTGTCGTCGCGCAGCGCATTGAAGCCGTCGCGGATGGCCTGCGGCGTCATGGACTGCAGCCACAGCCGCTTGACCGGCTTGCCCAGAGGCACCGGCTGGCCGCCCTTGCTGCCGCCGGCGTACTGCTCGATCAGGCGGAAGATCAGCTCGCCCTCGCGGCCCGCGTCACAGGCGTTCACCAGCGCGCCCACGTCCTTGCGCCGGGCCTGCTTGACCACGGCGTTGAGCCGGGTCTTGGTCTTGTCCACCGGCTTGAGGTCGAAGTAGGGCGGGATCACCGGCAGGTGGGCAAAACTCCACTTGCCGCGCTTGACGTCGAAGGCCTCGGGGGCCTGGATCTCCACCAGGTGGCCGACGGCGCTGGTGACCACGTAATGGTCGCTCTCGAAATGCTCGTCGTGCTTCTCGAACTTGCCGGCAACCGGCGTCAGGGCGCGCACGATGTCCTGCGCCACCGATGGCTTCTCTGCAATGACCAGCGTTTTCATCTCGTTAGAATCCCTTCTCTCGCGTGCGCGCACACGCGCGCACTCACACAAGTTCACCTTACCAAAAATTTCTGCCGTGCCGTCGAAGACCCACTCCAACCCTGGCCGCCGTCTGCAGACCCGCCGCTCCGGCGTGCATGGCAAGGGCGTGTTCGCGGTGCAGGACCTGGCCGAGGGCGAGACCCTGATCGAGTACGTGGGCGAGGTCATCAGCTGGAAAGAGGCGCAGCGCCGCCACCCGCACGACCCGAGCGATCCCAACCACACGTTCTACTTCCACGTGGACGAGCACCGCGTGATCGACGCCAAGCACGGTGGCAACTCCTCGCGCTGGATCAACCACTCGTGCGATCCCAACTGCGTGGCCGATGAGCAGGACGGCCGCGTCTTCATCAAGGCGCTGCGCAACATCCGCGCCGGTGAAGAGCTCAACTACGACTACGGCCTGATCATCGACGAGCGCTACACCCCCAAGCTCAAGGCCGAGTACCCGTGCTGGTGCGGTGCCGGCGACTGCCGTGGCACCCTGCTTGCCCCGAAACGCCGGCGCTGACCCGCATGACCGCCGGCACCCCCTCCTCTGCGCTGCGTTGGCCTGCCGAGGCCGTGTGGGAGGCGCTGGCGCCGCTGTGGCCGGGCTTCACCGTTGAGGTGCTGCCCGAGCTCGACTCGACCAATTCCGAGCTCATGCGCCGCGCGCGCGACGGCCGCGCCGACCCGCTGCTGCTGGTGACCGAGCGCCAGACCGCCGGGCGTGGCCGCCTGGGGCGCAGCTGGCATGCCAAGCCTGGTGACGCACTGACCTTTTCGCTCGGCCTGCCGCTGGCGCCGGCCACGTGGTCGGGCCTGTCGCTGGCCGTGGGCGTGGCCCTGGCCGACAGCCTGCACCCGGACATCCGCCTCAAGTGGCCGAACGACCTGTGGCTGGAGGGCCGCAAGCTCGCCGGCGTCCTGATCGAGACCGCCAGTGTGGGCGCGCTGCGCTACACCGTGGTGGGTGTGGGCATCAACCTCGCGCCCTGCACCGCGCCCGACCTGGCCCTGCCCGCGGCCGGCCTGCGCGAGTGCCTGCCTGGGGCCGACGCGCCCGCCACGCTGCTGCGGGTCATGCCAGCGCTGATGCAGGCCCTGCTGCAGTTCCAGGCCCAGGGCTTCGCGCCGTTCCAGGCGCGCTTTCGGGCGCGCGACGCGCTGTGGCGCCAGCCCCTGGTGCTCAGCGATGGCCGCAGTGGTGTGGGCGGCGGGGCGGCCGACGATGGCACGCTCTGGCTCGATACCCCGGGCGGGCGTGTGCCGGTCAGCAGCGCCGAGGTCAGCGTGCGCTTGGGGGGAGGCTGAGCCATGTGGCGTGTCCTGGCCCTGGTGCTGCTGCTGGCCAACGCCCTGTACTTCACCTGGGCGCAAGGCCTGCTGGCGCCCTATGGCTGGCGCCCGGCGCCGCAGAGCGAACCCGAGCGCCTGGCGCAGCAGGTCCAGCCCGACCTGCTGCAGGTGCTTGACGCCGAAACCGCGCGTCGCGCCGAGCAGGTGGCCAGCGCCGCGGCCCGGGCCAGCGAGTGCCTGCTGGCAGGTCTGTTCGACGACAGCCAGGCCGCCAACCTGCGCCTGGCCCTGGCCAGTTTCCCGGCCGAGACCTGGCAGCTCGACCCGGTGGTCGAGCCCGCGCACTGGATCGTTTACATGGGCCGCTACCCTGGCACCGAGCAGCTCGACAAGAAGAAGGCCGAGCTGCGCTACCTGCGCATCGCGTTCGAGCCGGCGCGCGGCGCGCTCGAGCCGGGCCTGGTGCTGGGCGGCTACCCGAACGAGGCGGCCGCAGCCGAGGCCCTGGCGGCCCTGGGCCAGCGCGGTGTGCGCACGGCTCGCGTGCTGCAGGACCGCGAAGAGAAGCAGGGCCAGCAACTGCGCCTGCTGGTGCAGGACGAGGCCATGCACAAGCGCCTGGCCGACCTGCGCCCGGCGCTGGCCGGGCGGCCGCTGCGCCCCTGCAAGCCCATCCCCGACAAGGCCCCCACATGACCCTCAAGCTCTACTACGGCCCAGGCGCCTGCTCGTTCGTGCCCCACGCCTTGCTGGAGGCCAGCGGCGCGCCGTTCGAGCCGGTGCTGGTGAAGCTGCACAAGGCCGAGCAGCAGAGCCCCGAGTACCTGGCGCTGAACCCGCGTGGCCAGGTGCCGGTGCTGGTTGACGGCGACCACACGCTCACGCAGATCCTGGCCATCGTCGGTTACCTGCACGACTGTTTTCCGCAGCATGGCTTTTTGCCGACCGAGCCGCTGGCGCGGGCGCGTGTGATGGAGGTGCTGGCCTGGATGAACAACACCGCGCACCCGACGTTCACCCACGTCTTCATGCCGCACAAGTTCACCAGCGACACGGCCCTGCACGCGCCGCTGCAGGTCCACAACACCGCTGTGTTCCGCGCGCAGCTCGGTGAGCTTGAGGCCCTGGCCGTGCGCATGGCGCAGGCCGGCCAGCAGCACCTGGCCGAACCCCTGGGTGGCACGGGTTTCGGCCCGCTCGACCCCTATGCGCTGACGCTGCTGCGCTGGGGCAGCCTGGTCGGGCTGGACCCGGCCCAGTTCCCGCAGCTCTGGGCCCACGTGCAGCGTGTGGCCACACGGCCCGCGGTGGCGCGGGCCATGGCGCGCGAGCGCCTGCAGTTCAGCCTGTACGCGGGCCCGGGCTGAGCGCTGCCGCGCTCCCGGGCGGCAGCGACTGGAAGCGCACGCCGAACAGCGCGCCGGGCGAAGGGTGGCCAGGGCGAGCGTCGTCCAGGCTCACGGTGGCGTGGTGCTGGCGCGCGATCTCCAGCACGATGGGCAGGCCCAGGCCGGAGCCGTCGGCCTCGGTGCCGAGCACGCGGTAGAACGGCTGGAACACCAGTTCGCGCTCGCTCGCCGGAATGCCGGGCCCCGAGTCCTCGACCTGCACCAGCAGCACCTGGCCATAGGGGTCGGCCAGCACCCGCGCCGTGACCACCCCGGGCCGTTCGGCGGACGAGGGGGTGTAGTTGATGGCGTTGTCCACCAGGTTGCGCACCAGCTCCTTGAGCAGGGTCGGGTTGCCCTCGACCAGCACGCCCTCGCTGCTGGGCTCGGCGCCGTCGTAGCCCAGGTCCACGCGCTTGTCGAGCGCGCGCGGCACCGAGTCCTGCACCACCTCCATGACCAGGCGTGCCATGTCGCACGGCTGGCGCGCGATGCCCTGGCCGCCACCTTCGGCGCGAGCCAGGGCCAGCAGCTGGTTCACGGTGTGGGTGGCGCGCATGCTGGAGCGCCCGATCTGCTTGAGCGACTGCTTGAGTTCGTCGGCGCTGGAGGCCTGGCGTTGTGCCAGGTCGGCCTGCATGCGCAGGCCGGCCAGCGGCGTCTTGAGCTGGTGCGCGGCGTCGGCCAGGAAGCGCTTCTGGGTGGCGATCGAGTCTTTCAGCCGGGTCAGCAGGTCGTTCACCGATGACACCAGCGGCGCCACCTCGATCGGCACGCTCTGGTTGTCCAGCGGGCTGAGGTCATCAGGCTTGCGCGCGCGGATGCGCTCCTCGAGCTGGTTCAGCGGCTGGATGCCGCGCACCAGGGCCAGCCATACCAGCAGCACCGCCAGTGGCAGGATCACGAACTGCGGCAGCATCACACCCTTGATGATCTCGGTGGCCAGCACCGAGCGTTTTTCGCGCGTCTCGGCCACCTGCACCAGGGCCGGCAGCGTGCCCTGGGTCTCCAGCCGCACCCAGGTGTAGGCCACGCGCACCTCCTGGCCGCGAATCTCGTCGTCACGCAGCCGCACCTCGCCGGGGCCGGGTTTCTCTTCCTCGGGCGGGGGTGGGAAGTCGCGCTCGCCGCTGAGGAACTCGCCGCGTGTGCCCAGCACCTGGTAGTACACCAGGTCGGAGTCGTCGGCGCGCAGGATCTCGCGTGCGGGTTGTGGCAGGTTGAACTGCACGCGGTTGTGCTGCACCGTGACCAGCTGGGCCAGCGCCTGCACGTTGAACTCCAACGCCCGGTCGAAGGGCTTGCCGGCAATCGCCTGGGCCACCAGCCAGGTCAGCGCCAGGCTGACCGGCCACAGCAGCAGCAGGGGGGTGAGCATCCAGTCGAGGATTTCACCGAACAGCGAGCGTTGCTCGCGCTGGAAGAGCTTCACGGGCCGGGCCGGCGCAGCGGGTCAGGGTGGCTCAGGCGGGGATCTTTTCCAGGCAGTAGCCCAGGCCGCGCACCGTGGCGATGCGGATCGGGCCTTTCTCGATCTTCTTGCGCAGGCGGT
>CAZKDU010000056.1:0-9541 GCA_964551485.1 uncultured Burkholderiaceae bacterium | reverse complement strand
TCCCAACCGGGCCGTCTTACAGGAATGATTGGGCCGAAAAAGCCGAGCAGGTCAGCAGCAACCTCATACGTTGATCACCCACCCATCCTCAAGCTCCAAGGCACCACTTCGCTTCAGCTCATTCAGCAATTGGTCGAGCCAGGCATGGCGTGTGGCACGTTTCAGCGTGAACGGGTCAGCCCAGCCAGGCGCTGCAGCGGGTGTTGTCCTGCAGGGCCAGGCGTATGGTGGTTGTCGCTTCGGGCAGTGTCATGGGCAGTTGGATGAAGCGCTTGTCACGCACCACCCAAGCGACCACGTGCCGCTCGGGGCCCGCATACAGGGGCACGTCATCGAGCCGGCTCAGGCGCCAGATGCTGCCTTGGCAGGCCAGCCCCACCCATTCGTCGTTGGCAGCCAGTCCCGCGCGTTGCGCAGTGCCGCCATGGAGCACCTGTTTGATGAGCAGCGTGCCATTGTTTTCCGTGATTCGCAGGCCCAGGCGCTGTGCCCATTGGGCCGGGTCATCGTGCCATGACACGCCATGCTGGGTCAGCAGCGCCTGCAGTGGCAACTCGTGGGTGCCATGCACCCAGTCCTGGAGTTCGTGAGCGTAAGAGCGTCCACCGACCTCGGTCAGCACCGCGGCCACATCGGCCTCGGTCATGGGGCCCGCCTTGCAGCGGGCCCAGAGCCGGCGCATCACCTCGTCCAGCGTGGCCTGCGGATTGCCGGGCTGCTCGGTCCGCAGGCACAGGTCCAGGCAAAGCGCGATCAGTGCGCCCTTGGTGTAGTAGCTGACCGTGACATTGGCGGTGTTTTCGTCGGGGCGGTAGTACTTGACCCAGGCGTCCATGCTGGCCTGCGCAGCAGATTGCACATGCCTGCCCGGGGTTTGTTGTACCTGGTTCAGGGTCTTGTTGAGCAGTTTGAGGTAGGCTGCGTTGTCCAGCAGGCCGGCGCGGCGCAGTAGCAGGTCGTCGTAATAACTGGTTACCCCCTCGAAGAACCACAGCAGCTGGGTGTAGTTTTCGCGGCTGTAGTCGTAACGGGTGAATTCGACGGGACGCAGGCGCTTCACATTCCAGGTGTGGAAGTATTCGTGGCTGATCAGCCCCAGCAGCGTGGTGTAGCCCTCGCCCGCCCGGACCTCGCCGAGGCGGGGCAGGTCACGGCGGTTGCACAGCAGGGCGGTGGAGTTGCGGTGCTCTAGCCCCCCATAGCCGTCGTCCACCGCGTTGAGCAGGAACACATAGCGACGGTGTGGCGGTTTTTTCTTGCCGTGCCAGAAGCGGATGGCGGTTTCGCAGATGGCTCGGGTGTCCGTCAGCAGGCGCTGGCCGTCGAACGAGGCCGTGGCACCGGCCACCACGAGCTGGTGCGGTACCCCGGCGGCCTTGAATTCGCCAGTCCAGAAGTCGCCCATTTCAACCGGGCAGTCGACCAGTTCGTCATAGTCGGCCGCGAGGTAAGTGCCAAAGCCGCGTGTGTCGACGCGTTGCGCGCTCAACCCCGTGGCCACACGCCAGCGGCAGGGCTTAGGTGGCGCGCGCAGGCGCAGCACATGGGGCCGATCAGTCTGGTGTTCGACCTGCAGGAACAGACTGGTGCCATTGAAGAAGCCGCGGGTGGTGTCGAGCCAGGCGCTGCGCACCGAGGTGTCGAAGGCGTACACCTGCCAGCGCAACAACAGGGGTTGACCGGCCTGGCCATGAATCAGCCAGCTGTGCTTGCTGTCCTGGGTGATGGTTACCGGCTGGCCGCCCTGGTGCGCACTCAGCTGCTGCAGGTGGCGGGCAAACTCCCGCACCAGGTAACTGCCCGGGATCCAGACCGGCAGCGACACCCGCTGGGGCGATCTGGGCTGCTCAATGCGCAGCGTGACCTCGAACAGGTGCGCGTGCAGGTCGGCCACCGCCACCTCATAGTGCAGGGGGCTCGAGCGTGGGGAGGGTGTGTGGGCTGTGGTGTGGGTGGCGGGCATGCGGTCGGCGGCAGGGAGGGGGGGAGACAGAACAACCGAAGAGAGGCCGTGGCCTCAGGTGCCGGCGGCGCCCAGCACACAGCTCAGCGTGGCCACGATGCTCAGGCGAAACCGCAAGGTCAGCCATTCACCCAGGCCGGCGGCGGGCCAGGTCCGGCGATCGACCAGGTAACAGCCCACGAACAGCAGGCCCAGCAGCGGCAGGCCGGCGTAGGCCGGCATCACCAGGGCCAACCAGGCCAGCAGCGGCACGACCACGCCCCAGACAAAGTGCAGGGGCGGTGCAGTGCGGCCCAGCTTGAACCCCACACCCCAGTGGATGCCACCCAGAAAGGCCGCCACCGCAGCTGCGTAGCTGGTCAGCGCGATCGCCACGAAGGGATGCAAGCCTGGCTTGACCAGCCAGATCAGCAGAGCCAGCGTCACAAACGGCAGCAGGCCGGCATAGGCCAGGCGGGGGATCAGGACATCCAGGGGGGGCAGGGAGCGCAGCATGGCGTGGGTGTGAGTTCCAGACGCCTGCATTGTCCTGCAGAAGCCAGCGCACCCGTCGCCTGCGACCCGCTCAGTTCTTCACGTCGCTGAGGAATTTTTCCAGCTGCTGCGCGGTCACCGCGCCAGGCACGCGTGTGCCATCGGCCAGCACCAGGGTCGGGGTGCCGGTGATGCGGTGCTTGCGCCCGAACTCCACGTTGCGCACGATGGCCGCCGTGTCGCAGCTGGCGTCGGTGATCGGTTTGTCGCGCAGCATCCAGTCGTTCCAGGCCCTGGCCCGCTCCTTGGCGCACCAGATGTTCTTGGACTTCTCGACCGAGTCGTTGCCCAGGATAGGGTAGAGGAACAGGTAGACCGTGACGTTGTCCACCTTTTGCAGGTCACGCTCGAAGCGCTTGCAGTAGCCACAGTTCGGGTCTTCGAACACCGCCAGCTTGCGTTTGCCGTTGCCGCGCACCAGGGTGAAGGCATCCTTGAGCGGCAGGCTGTCGAAGTCGATCTCGGACAGCTTTTCCACGCGCTCTTCGGTCAGGTTGCGGCGCTGCCGGGTGTCGATCAGATTGCCCTGGAGCAGGTAGTTGCCTTCGGCGTCGGTGTAGAAGATGTCGTGCCCGTTGACACGCACCTCGTACAGCCCGGGCATGGGGCTCTTGTTGACCTCGTCGATCTTCTGCTGCAGTTGCGGGAGGCGCTCGGCCAGGTTCTTGCGGATGGTGGCTTCCTGGGCCAGGGCGATGTTGCAGAGCAGGCCGGCGCCCAGGGCGAGCAGCCAGGGTCGTGCGGCGATCAGAGAGAAACGGGTCATGGTGTGTGCCAGGTCAAGGGTGAAGCGGTGCCAGAACGTGATGAGGGGCGGATGCACAGGGGCGGCGCGGCTCAGTTCAGCCCCATGGCGCGGCGCGCCACCCAGGTCTTGAGCAGCACACTGCGGTCGAAGCCGTTCATGCCCCAGTTGCGCAGGGTCTGCCAGCCGCTGGTGGGGTGGGCGAACAGGCTGTGCAGGCTGTGGGTGGCCAGGGCCATCGAGGCCAGGCCGGCTTTGCGCGCACGTTCATACTGGCGCAGCAGCCGCAGGTCGGCGACACTGCGCCAGTAGTCGCGCTCGCGCAGCACGCGCGCCAGTTCGGCCACGTCGGCCAGGCCCAGGTTCAGGCCCTGGCCGGCCAGCGGATGCACCGTGTGGGCCGCGTCGCCGGCCAGCACCCAGGGCTGGCCCTGGACCGTGCCGCACCAGCGCTGCGCCTGCGCCAGCTGCAGCGGCCAGGCCGCACGGAGGCTGCTCAGCATCACGTCGCCCAGCATCTGCTGACTGGCCTGGCTCAAGGCGTCGTTGAATTCGGCGGCAGGCATGTGCAGCAGGCGCTCGGCATGGTCGAACTCGACAGACCAGACCACGGCCACCGAGTTCCCGTCGGCCCCTCCCAGGGGCAAGAAGGCCAGCACCTGGCCTTCAGCGAACCACTGTCGCGCCACCTGGCCGTGTGGCTGGGCGCATTGCACGCGTGCGGCAATGGCCTGCTGTGCGTACGGGGTGCGGTCAAAGACCACGCCCAGGGCCTCGCGCGTCTGGCTGGCACGGCCTTCACACACCACCCACAGGCTGGCGGCGGGCTGGGCCGGGGCCACCAGGGTCTCGATCAGGGGCTGATAGCGCACGGCCTCGGCCAGGCGCCGCTCCAGGGCCGGCACGTCGACAATCCAGGCCAGGGCCTCGGTACCGGCCAGGGCGGCGCTGAACTGGACCACCCCACCATCGTCGCCCTGCACCTCCATGCGCGCCACGGCCGTGGCCTCGTGTGCTTCCGGCCAGCAGCGCAGGTCCTGCAGCAGCGCGCGCGAGGTGGCGTTCAGCGCATAGGCGCGCACGTCGCTGTGCGCCTCGCCAGTGCGCGGCGGCTGCTCCACCAGCGCCACGCGCAGGCGTTCGCGCGCCAGCAGCAGGGCCAGCACGCGGCCCACGATGCCGGCGCCACGGATACACACGTCAAAGGGTTGAGCCATGTCCAGGATTGTAGAAGTCGGCGCGCGGCGCGTGCACAATGCGGCCTTTGAACCTCAGGAGGGCAAGGCCATGGCAAAAGCCGGTCGCTTGGTGCTGCGAGTTGCTATTGTTCTCATAGCGATTCTGGTCCTTCTGGTCGGGGCTCTGGCCATTTTTGCCGCGAGCTTCGACATCAACCGCTACAAGCCCGAGGCGATCGACTGGGTCAAGCAGAACAAGAACCGCACCCTGGCCATCGACGGACCGCTGAGCCTGTCGGTCTTTCCCCGGCTGGAGCTCAAGCTCTCGGGTCTCAAGCTCAGCGAGCACGGCAAGCCCGACCTGTTTGCCGAGGTCGACAGCGCGGGTCTGGCGCTGGAGCTTTGGCCCCTGCTGCACAAGCGCCTGTCGATCGACCGTGTGTCCGCACAGGGCGTGCGACTGAGCTGGTTGCGCGACGCCCAGGGCAGGAGCAACATCGACGACATGCTGAACAAGACCCCGGTCCCCGTGGCCGAGCCCGCGCCCCGTGCTGGGCCCGGCATGGCCTTCGATGTGGCAGGCCTGCAGCTGCGCGACGTGCGGCTCACTGTGCAGGACGAGCAGGCCAAACTGCGCGGCAGCATCGAGGTGGCGCAGCTCAAGACCGGTCGCCTGGCCGAGGGGCAGGACGCCCCGGTCGAGCTGGACCTCAAGCTTGCGCTCAGCGCCCCGGCCGTGACCGGCCAGCTCAAGGGCCAGACCCGGGTGCGGTTCCAGCTCGGCCAGGCTGGCGCCGCGGGGCTGGCGCTGCAGCTGGGGCAGCTCAAGGCTGGCTTCAGTGGCCAGGCCGTCGGGGTGTCGGTGGCCGAGTCCAGCCTGTCGCTGGACGCCGCCCAGTGGGCGCCCGAACAGCAGCGCATCCAGCTCGAGAAACTGGCGCTGCAACTCAAGGCCCAGCGCGATGGCAAGCCGATCGAGCTGAGCCTGGATTGGCCGCGCCTGGACGTGCGCGGTGACACACTCGAGGGCGCGCCGCTGTCGGGCCAGGTGACGCTGGGTGGCGCAGCGGCCGACCTCGCGCTCAAGCTGCGGTTTGCCAGCGGCCAGCCCACCGGCAGCTTCAGCCAGATCCGCCTGCCGGCGCTCAAGCTCGACGTGGAAGCCCAGCGCGGTGGGGTTGCACCCTTGCAGGCCAAAGGCCAGCTTCAGACCGGCCTGGGCCTGCAGACCAGCCCTTTCATGGCCCGGCTCAATGACCTGCAGGCCGACCTGCTGCTCAACCTGCCGGGCAGCGGAGGCCTGACAGTGGCCCTCAAGGGCGAGGCCAGCGCCTCGGCCAGCCAGGCCAGCTGGGAGCTTGATGGCCACTCCAAGGGGCCAGGGCACGAGGGACCGGTCCAGAGCCAGGGCAGTGTGCGCCTGGGCGGGACGGCACCCGTGGTCACGGCCCGGCTGCAGTTGCCTGCACTCAACCTCGACCAGTTGCGCGGCACGCCCGCGGCCGTCCCGGCCAGTGGCCCAGGCGCTGCGGGTGCACCGGGCGGTGCTCCGGTGGCCGATCCACCGCTGGACCTGAGTGCGGCCGCGGCCTTTCATGGCACGCTGGACGCCAGGGTGGCCAGCCTGGTGGCCAACCGCATCCGGTTTGCCGACGTGCGCCTGAGCCTCAAGGGCGACGGCACCACCTTGAGCCTGAGCCCCTTCGCCACCCAGGTCTGGGGCGGCAGCCTGCAGGGCAGTGCCCAGGTGCTGCCAGCCAGCCAGCGGCTGAGCCTCCAGGCACAGGCCAGCGGGGTGCGCATCGAGCAGGCCCTGAAAGACCTGAGCGGGCGCGACAGCGTCGAGGGCACGGGCCAGCTGGCGCTGGACGTGCAGGGCGCGGGCAAGACCCTGGGCCAGCTCAAATCCAGCCTGGCGGGCAAGGCCAACGTGCAGTTGCGCGATGGCGCGGTCAAGGGCATCAACCTCGCGGCCGTGATGCGCCAGGCCAAGGCCGCGCTGGCGCTCAAGCAGGACGATCTGCAGAAAGCCAAGACCACCGAGAAGACCGACTTCTCCGAGATCACCGCCAGCTTCGACATCGCCAACGGCGTGGCGCGCAACAAGGACCTGAACGCCAAAAGCCCGTACCTGCGCGTGACGGGCGAGGGCGAGATCGACATCGGCCGTGGCAGCCTCAATTACACCGCGCGCACTACCGTCACCGACACCGCGGCCGGTCAGGGCGGCCAGGAACTGGCGGCCCTCAAGGGCGTGCAAGTGCCGGTGCGTTTCAGCGGTCCGTTCGACGCCGTGCAGTACCAGGTGCAGTGGTCGGCGGTGTCGACTGCGCTGGCCAAGGAGGCCCTGAGGAGCAAGCTCGGTGACCAACTGCGTGGCTCGCTGGGCATGCCGCCGCGCGGCACCGCCTCGGCCCCGGCCGACGCAGCCAGCCAGCCGGCCAGCAACAAAGACCGGCTGAAGAACCAGCTCAAGGGGTTGTTTCGATGAATGCCGTGCCCACGCGACCGGCCGGCGAGGCCGGCGCCCACCTCCACGCCGACGTGCTGGCCACGGTCAGCCGCCTGTTCATTTACCCGGTGAAGTCCTGCGCCGGTATCGCTCTGGGCTCGGCCGAGCTGACCGAGGCTGGCCTGGCGCTGGACCGCGCCTGGATGGTGGTGGACGAGGACGGTGAATTCCTCAGCCAGCGCGAACTGCCGCGCATGGCTTTGATCCAGCCCGAACTCACGGCCACCCAGCTGGTGCTGCGTGCCCCGGGCATGCCGGTGCTGGCCCTGCCCATTGTGCTGCGGGGCGCGCCGCGGCGCGTGCAGGTCTGGCGCGACCTGGTGGCTGCCCACGACCAGGGGGGCGAGGTGGCGCGCTGGTTCAGCGACTTCCTGGGCCGGCCGGCCGCGCTGGTGCGCTTTGCCCCTGGTCAGTCGCGCCTGTCGGACATGAAATGGACCGGCGGCCGCGCTGTGCCCAACCTGTTCAGCGACGGCTTCCCGGTGCTGGTGGCCAGCGAGGCCGCGCTCGACGAATTCAACCAAGGCCTGGCCGGGGCCGGCCACGCGCCCGTGGGCATGGAGCGTTTCCGGCCCAACCTGGTGCTGGCCGGGGTCGATGCCCATGCCGAGGACCACCTGGGCCTGTTGCAGATTGGCCACGGCGAGGGCGCCATCCGCCTGCAGTTGGTCAAGCCCTGCGCCCGCTGCAGCATCCCCAACGTGGACCCGGCCACGGCCGAGTCCAGCCCGGCAGTGACCGAGGCGCTGATGCGCACACGGCGCGACCCCCGGCTCGACGGTGCGCTGACCTGGGGCATGAACGCCATGCTCCTGGGCGGTGCCGGCCAGCGCCTGCAGGTCGGCGACACGGTGCAGGCGATGTATTTGTTCGAATAAAACGCCTGGCGCACCCGGCTCCTAGGGTTTGTTCCCATCAAGTTCCGGGAACTTTCGCGTTCAATGGGTGGTACTCGGTGGTTCTAAGAACAGGAAGTCCCCATGAAGTATCCCCTTGCCTTGATCTGTGTGCTGGCCCTGCTGCAGGGCTGCGGTGGTGGCGCCGACCCCGCCATGCCGCGTGCGGTCACCCCATCGGCCCAGGTGCAGACCGCACCGGTGGTGGACACCGGCCCGGCGCTGGAAACCCCGCTCGCCACGCTGGAGGCCAGTCTGAAATGCCCGTCCGACCTGACGGCGGCCACGCGCTCACCGGTGCTGCTGGTGCATGGCACCCCTTACGACGCCGCAGGCAACTACGGCTGGAACTGGGCGCCGGCGCTGCAGAAACTCAACATCCCATACTGCACCGTGGACCTGCCGGTCAAGGGCACGGGCGAGCTGCAGAACGCCGCCGAGTACGTGGTGCATGCGATCCGCCAGATGGCCGCACGTTCGCAGCAGAAGGTGCAGGTGGTGGGTTACAGCATGGGCGGCATGCTGCCGCGCTGGGCCCTGCGGTTCTGGCCCGACACCCGTGCCATGGTCGACGACCTGGTTTCGCTGTCCGGCGTTAACCACGGCACGCTGGACGCCACGCCGGTCTGTGCCATCCCCTGTGCCCCGGCGATCTGGCAGCTGCGCATCGGTTCGCAGTTCCTGCAAGCGCTCAACGAGGGTTTTGAGACCGTGCCCGGCGTGTCCTACACCGCCATCTACACCCGCACCGACGAGGTCGTGGTGCCGAATTTCACCAGCCAACCCACCTCGGCCCTGCGGGCCTCGGGTGAGCTGGTGACCAACATCGCCACCCAGGACATCTGCCCGCTGAACCTGGCCGAGCACCTGACCATCGGCACCTCCGACCCGGTGGCCTACGCCATTGCGCTGGATGCCATCACCCACCCCGGCCCGGCCCAGTCGGCACGGGTCAGCCGCTCGGCCTGTGCCCAGCTGTTCATGCCAGGGGTGGACCCGCTGAACTTCCCGCTCAATTTCGCCAACCTGGGTGCGGCCTTCCTCACCCGCCTGCTGCTGTCGCCCAAGGTCAACGCCGAGCCGCCGCTCAAGTGCTACGTGAAGGGCACCTGCCCGCCTAACGCCTGAGCTTGGTGCCTGCCGCAGACACCCAATGTGGCCGATGGCCGCATTGGCAATCAGGCACACCCCCCTTGGGATGAGGTCCAGGCTTCGTGGTTGCCAGCGGCCGGGCTCAGCGGTTCGGCCGGTGGCGCCGGTCGGTACAATCGACTCATCACCCCAGGACCCGCGGCGCCCGATCGGCGAGGTGCCAGCCCGTCCTCTGCCCCTCAGGCCCGCCGACCCCTGCCGGTGAGCGCCCGGTGCTCCGGCCACGCCTGCGTGGCTGCCGAGGCGCAGCGGGGCTTCGACAGACAAGGAACACGCCATGAGCCTCAAATGCGGCATCGTGGGCCTGCCCAACGTGGGCAAGTCCACTCTCTTCAACGCCCTCACCAAGGCCGGCATTGCGGCTGAAAACTACCCGTTCTGCACCATCGAGCCCAATGTGGGCGTGGTCGAGGTGCCTGACCCGCGGCTGGACGCGCTGTCCAAGATCGTCGGCCCAGAGCGCGTGGTGCCGGCCATCGTCGAGTTCGTCGACATCGCTGGCCTGGTGGCTGGCGCCAGCCAGGGCGAAGGCCTGGGCAACCAGTTCTTGGCCCACATCCG
>CAZKDU010000055.1:0-9556 GCA_964551485.1 uncultured Burkholderiaceae bacterium | reverse complement strand
TCGTGCGCCTCGTCGATGATCAGCGTGTCGTAGGCCTGCAGCAGCGGGTCGGTCTGGGTCTCGGCGAGCAGGATGCCGTCGGTCATGAGCTTGACCGAGGCGTCGCGGCTGAGCCGGTCCTGGAAGCGCACCTTGTAGCCCACCACCTCGCCCAGCGGTGTATTCAGCTCCTCGGCGATGCGCTTGGCCACCGAGCTGGCGGCAATGCGGCGCGGCTGGGTGTGGCCGATCAGCCGGCCCTTCTCGCCGGGGCGGGCGTTGCACTTGCCGCGCCCCATGGCCAGCGCGATCTTGGGCAGCTGGGTGGTCTTGCCCGAGCCGGTCTCGCCGCAGACGATGATGACCTGGTGGCGCGCCAGCGCGTCCATGATGTCCTGGCGCTTGGCCGAGACCGGCAGGGAGTCGGGGAAGTCGAGGGTCAGCAAGGCGGTGGGGGTGGGTCAGAAACGGGCAAAGGGCCTACGGGCCCCAGACGATTATCCCAGGGCCGGGGCACCGGTTCCCAAGAAGGGCAGGCACATGACCACGCGCTTTGACCGCAAGGACGCCAACTTCATGGCGTTCTTTGGCTCGGCTTCTTGTCTGGTTTGGTTGACGGCTTGAATGTCATTTCAGCATTCGGAGGGCATTGCCATCTCGTCTCCTTATTTGCACCGACCGGCATGCTTTGAGGCGGTTCGTATACGCCTTTTTTACACCGCTCCACACAATCTCATCTCCGTTTTTACGCCCGCCTGACCACACTTGCTGCATCCGACTATTGCAGGAGTAAACGATGGAACCGGTGAACACCCTTCATGTGGTGTACGGCTTGGGCGGCATGTGTGTTGCCTTCTTGCTCGCGTACCTGATTCATGCGCTGCTGCGCGCGGAGGATTTCTGATGAGCAGCTCGGCATGGGGGCTGCTAGCCCTGTTCTTGGTCACGTTGCTGGCGGCTGCCTGGCCGTTAGGCACCTGGGTCGCACGCATCAGCTCAGGCAGACTGCCACGCTGGATGCACTCGGTGGAGGCACCGCTGTACCGCCTGCTGGGTACTGCACCCGAGCAGTCCATGTCCTGGAAGCAATACACGCTGGCACTGCTGGTGTTCAATGCGCTCGGTGTCGTGGCGGTGTACCTGCTGCAACGCTGGCAGACTGTCTTGCCGTTCAACCCGGCAGGCATGTCCGAGGTGTCTGCGGATTCCGCGTTCAACACCGCAGTGAGCTTTGTCACCAACACCAACTGGCAGGGCTATGCGGGCGAATCCACCATGAGCTACCTCACGCAGATGCTGGGCCTGGCGGTACAGAACTTCTTGTCAGCTGCCACCGGCATTGCTGTGGTGTTTGCCCTGTTCCGTGGCTTTGCGGCGCGCTCCAGTGCGGTCATCGGCAATTTCTGGGTGGACATGACACGCATCACGGCCTGGCTGCTGCTGCCCTTGTCGCTGGTGTTTTCCATCTTCCTGGTGAGCCAAGGCGTGATCCAGAACATGGACGCCTACAAAGACGTCACCACGCTCGAAGTCACCCAGTTCCAGCAACCCAAGCTGGGCACCAACGGACAGCCGGTGCTGGACGCCAAGGGCGCTCCAGTTCTGGAGAATGTCCGCACCAGTACACAGACTCTGGCCATGGGTCCTGTGGCATCGCAGGAAGCCATCAAGATGCTGGGCACCAACGGGGGTGGCTTCTTCAATGCCAACTCGGCACACCCCTTTGAAAACCCCACGGCACTGAGCAACTTCTTCCAGATGCTGGCCATCTTCCTGATTCCGGCCGCGCTGTGCTTCGCGTTCGGCCGCGAAGTGGGTGACCTGCGCCAGGGCTGGGCAGTGCTGGCGGCCATGACGGTGATGTTTGTGCTGGCCGTGGTCGTCATGACACCGGCCGAGCAACTGGGTAACCCGCGCATTGCCGCACTCGGAGTGGACCAGGCGGCAAGCAGCCTGCAGGCGGGGGGCAACATGGAAGGCAAGGAAACACGCTTCGGCATCAATGCCAGCAGCCTGTTCACCGTCATCACCACCGCCGCATCCTGCGGCGCGGTCAATACCATGCACGACTCGCTCACTCCCATCGGTGGCCTGGTGCCCATGGTGATGATGCAATTGGGCGAAGTGGTGTTTGGCGGTACCGGAACCGGGCTGTACGGCATGCTGGTCTTTGCCATCCTGGCGGTGTTCATCGCCGGCTTGATGATTGGCCGCACGCCCGAATACCTGGGCAAAAAGATCGAGTCACATGAGATGAAACTCACATCCATTGCGATTCTGGTCACGCCAGTCCTGGTGTTGACAGGCACGGCCCTGGCGGTGCTGGCCAGCGCCGGCAAGGCTGGCATTGCCAACCCTGGTGCCCATGGTTTCTCCGAAATCCTCTATGCATTGACCTCGGCGGCTAACAACAACGGCAGCGCCTTTGCAGGTCTCTCGGCCAACACGCCGTTTTACAACGTGCTGCTGGCCATCGCCATGGGGTTCGGCCGCTTTGGCGTGATCGTGCCGGTGCTGGCCATCGCCGGCAGCCTGGCCGCAAAGAAGCGCCTGCCGGCCACAGAGGGCACCTTCCCCACGCACGGCCCACTGTTTGTGGTGCTTCTGATCGGCACAGTACTGCTGGTGGGCCTGCTGAATTACGTGCCTTCATTGGCCCTGGGCCCGGTGGTCGAGCACCTGATGCTCTGGTCCCGCGCATGAGCCCCCTTATCGCGAGAGAAACACCATGAAAAGCAAAATCTCTTTGACACTTCTGGACCCCGTGCTGGTCAAGCCCGCGCTGGTGGCCGCTGTCACCAAGCTGCACCCGCGCGTGCAGTGGCACAACCCGGTGATGTTTGTGGTCTACATCGGCAGCATCGTCACCACCCTGCTGGGTTTCGAGGCGCTGCAAGGCAATGTGCCTGAATCCCCCGCTTTCATTTTCGCGGTGGCCGTCTGGCTCTGGTTCACCGTGCTGTTCGCCAACTTTGCCGAGGCGCTGGCCGAGGGTCGCAGCAAGGCCCAGGCCGAATCACTCAAGGGGCTCAAAAAAAGCACCTGGGCCAAGAAGCTCAAGGATCCCGTGCATGGCTCCACATGGCTCCCGGAGCAAGCCGAAAACCTGCGCAAGGGCGATGTGGTGCTGGTAGAAGCCCATGACATGATTCCCATGGATGGCGAGGTCATCCAGGGCATGGCCTCGGTGGACGAGAGCGCCATCACAGGCGAATCGGCCCCGGTGGTGCGCGAATCGGGCGGCGACTTTGCCTCGGTCACAGGCGGGACCCGTGTGCTGTCCGACTGGCTGGTGGTGCGCATTAGCGTGAACCCTGGCGAGTCCTTCCTGGACCGAATGATTGGCATGGTGGAAGGTGCCAAGCGCCAGAAGACACCCAACGAAGTGGCGCTCACGATCCTGCTGGTGGCGCTGACCATCGTGTTTCTCGTGGTCACTGTCACGTTGCTTCCGTTCTCCATCTTCAGTGTGGCGGCTGCGGGCAGTGGAACGGTGGTCAGCATGACCGCGCTGATCGCGTTGCTGGTGTGCCTGATCCCCACCACCATTGGCGGCCTGCTGTCGGCCGTGGGCGTGGCAGGCATGAGCCGAATGATGCAGGCCAACGTGATCGCCACCTCGGGCCGTGCCGTAGAAGCCGCGGGCGACGTGGACGTGCTGCTGCTGGACAAGACCGGCACCATCACCCACGGCAACCGCCAGGCCGCGCTGTTCATCCCCACGCCCGGCGTCAACCCGAGCGAGCTGGCCCTGTGCGCAGCCCAGGCTTCCATGGCCGATGAAACGCCAGAAGGTCGCAGCATCGTTCACTTGGCCGAGGCAACGGCAGCCATCACTCCGGCAATGGGCATCACCAGGGAAGTCCCGTTCACTGCTCAGACCCGCATGAGCGGCGTTGATGTGATCCGTCCCGATGGCAGCACCCGGTACCTGCGCAAGGGCGCGGTGGAAGCGGTGCGCAAGTACCTGGACGCCCAGGGTGGCCGCATGCCGGCCGAAGTGCTGCGCGCTGCCGATGACGTGGCGCGCCGCGGCAGCACGCCCTTGGCCGTGGCCGACGGCGTTCACGTGCTGGGCATCGTGGAACTCAAGGACATCGTCAAGACCGGTATCAAGGAACGCTTTGGCGAACTGCGCCGCATGGGCATCAGGACAGTCATGATCACTGGCGACAACAAGCTCACGGCGGCCGCCATTGCAGCCGAAGCCGGGGTGGATGACTACCTGGCCGAAGCCACCCCGGAGGACAAACTCACGCTGATTCGCCGCTACCAAGCCGAGGGCCGCCTTGTGGCCATGACCGGTGACGGTACCAACGACGCGCCCGCACTGGCCCAGGCCGACGTGGCCGTGGTCATGAACAGCGGCACCCAGGCCGCCAAGGAGGCCGGCAACATGGTGGACCTGGACTCCAACCCCACCAAGCTGCTGGAAGTGGTGGAGACCGGCAAGGCCCTGCTGATGACGCGCGGCTCGCTCACCACCTTCTCGATTGCCAACGACGTGGCCAAATACTTCGCCATCATCCCGGCCATCTTCGTGTCCACCTACCCGCAATTGGGCGCGCTCAACGTCATGCACCTGGGCAGCCCCGATTCGGCCATCCTGTCCGCCGTGATCTTCAACGCATTGATCATCGTGTGCCTGATTCCGCTGGCATTGAAGGGGGTCAAGTACCGTCCCGTGGGTGCCGCCGCGCTCTTGCGCCGCAACCTGACACTTTACGGTCTGGGTGGCTTGCTGGTGCCGTTCGTCGGGATCAAGGCCATTGACATGCTGCTTGCCAGCTTGCCTTTCTGATCGTTGGAAGGAATTTTCACCATGAAAATCATTATTCGCCCCGCACTGCTGCTGTTCGTGGCATTGACACTGCTCACCGGGTTGGCCTATCCGCTGGTGGTCACTGGGCTGGCCCAGACCTTTTTCCCGACCCAGGCTCATGGCAGTCTGATTGAGCGCGACGGCAAGGCGATCGGTTCCTCCCTGATTGGGCAGAACTTTGCCGCCCCGGAGAACTTCTGGGGACGCCCCTCAGCCACAGGCCCCATGCCCAACAACGCCGCAGCCTCCAGCGGTTCCAACCAGGGTGCGCTGAACCCGGCCTTGGTGGAGTCGGTGAAGGCCCGCGTGAATGCATTGCATGCCGCCGATCCCGACAACATGGCGCCCGTGCCAGTGGATCTGGTCACAGCCTCGGCCAGTGGCCTGGACCCGCACATCAGCCCAGCAGCAGCGAAGTACCAGATCGGTCGCGTGGCCAAGGCACGCCACCTGGCGCCGGACCGGGTGCAGGCCCTAGTGACCGAGCACACCGATTTTCCCCTGTTCGGGTTGCTGGGCGAGGCCCGCGTAAATGTACTGGAACTCAATCTCGCCCTGGCGGCTTTGCGATAACAATCAGGTATGGCGATCCCGTCTGACGCGCGACCAGACCCGGACCAGTTGCTGGAGCAACTGCGTGACGAAGAGGTGCGTGCCAAGCGCGGTCGCCTGCGCATCTACTTCGGCGCCAACGCTGGCGTGGGCAAAACCTATGCCATGCTCAGCGCGGCTCAGCGTGAGCACAAGGCGGGGCGGGAAGTGTTGGTGGGTGTGGTGGAAACCCACGGTCGCAGCGAGACGGCGGAGTTGCTGCAGGGTCTCCCGCTGTTGCCGCTGAAGCCCATGCCTTACCGCGGGCAAAGCCTGCCCGAATTTGACCTCGATGCCGCGCTGGCACACCACCCGGCGGTGCTGCTGGTGGACGAACTGGCCCACAGCAATGTGCCGGGTTCGCGCCATGCCAAGCGCTGGCAGGATGTGCAGGAACTGCTGGACGCCGGCATCGACGTCTGGACCGCACTCAATGTGCAGCACCTGGAAAGCCTGAATGGCACGGTCGGTGCCATCACAGGTATCCGAGTGCACGAAACTGTGCCAGACACCGTCGTGAACGAAGCCGAAGAGATTGTGCTTGTCGACGCCACACCGGATGAATTGATCCAGCGGCTGCAGGCCGGCAAGGTCTATCTGCCCCAGCAAGCCGAACGCGCTGCCCAGAACTTCTTTCGCAAAGGCAACCTCATTGCGTTGCGTGAAATCGCGCTGCGCCGCACGGCCGAGCATGTGGAAGACGACGTGCGCAGTTACCGAGTGGAGCAATCCATCACCCCGGTATGGAACACCGAGGGGGCCATCCTGGCCTGCATAGGTCCGCATGCGGGGGCCGAGCAGACGGTGCGTGGTGCAGCGCGGCTGGCAGGACAGCTCAATGTGCGATGGCATGCCGCCTACGTGGAAACACCCGTATTGCAACGGTTGGAGGCAGCGCAGCGCGATCAGGTCCTGACCGTGATGGCGCTGGCGCAATCACTGGGAGCACAAACGGCTGTCCTCACAGGCAACGATACCGCCAGCACGCTGGTGGCACATGCCGAGCAGCTCAACTGCGCCACCCTGGTTCTTGGACGCCCGCAGCCCCAACGCTGGCCTGTCCTCTGGGCAGGCACGACCATGACGCGCCGGCTTGCCACTCTGGCCCCGGCACTGGACATTGTGGAAGTGGCACGGGGCCCTCGCACGCGCCGCCTGGGTTCCAATGTTCCGCTGTCTACCGAGGACACTTCCGCTCCCCACCGGTTGGAGGCATGGCCTCGCTATGCTTGGGCCGCAGGATGCAGCGTCACCATCACCTTGCTGGCATTCCCCCTGTTGCGCTTCTTCGACCTTGCCAACATCGTGATGCTGTTCCTGCTGGCGGTCGTCCTTGTGGCTCTGCGATGGGGGCGCGGCCCCGCAGCACTGACGGCGGTGCTGAACGTGGCGGCGTTCGATTTTTTCTTTGTCGCTCCGCGGTTTTCTTTTGCGGTGAGCGATGTGCAATACGTTCTCACCTTCATCGTCATGCTGGTCGTGGGGCTGCTGACCGGGCAACTCACGGCAGGGCTGCGCTTCCAGGCCCGCATTGCATCCAGTCGAGAGCGCCGCGCCCAGTCGCTGTTCGAGTTAACCCGTGAACTGTCGGCCGCATTGCTGCAAAGCCAGGTAGCGGAGTTGGGGGAGGTTGCGGTACAGCGCAACTTCGGCGGCCAGGCCAAGGTGCTGGTGGTGGATACCGACGACCAACTTCGCTCCCCCGATGCATCCCCTGCAGGTCTGGACATCAGCGTGGCCGACTGGGTGTTCCGCAACCAACAGGCGGCCGGACTGGCGACCACCACACTCTCGGCCCAGACTTGGCATTACGTGCCGTTGAAGGCGCCCATGCGGGTGCGTGGCGTGCTGGCACTGCAGCCCGCGCAAGCGCGCTGGCTGCGAATTCCAGAACAGGTCCAGCAGCTGGACACCTTGGCGCGGCAGATTGCCATTGCGCTGGAGCGTGTGCATTATGTGGAGGTGGCCCAACAGGCCCTGGTGCAGATGGAGTCCGAGAAACTGCGCAATGTGCTGCTGGCCGCCATCTCCCACGACGTGCGCACGCCGCTGACGGCATTGATCGGCTTGGCAGAATCCTTGCGTCACATGCTCCCGCCCCTGAGTCCCGAGCAGGCCCAAACTGCAGAGGCGATCACAGGCGAGGCGCGCCAGCTCAGCACCCTGGTCAACAACCTGCTCGACATGGCCCGCTTGCAGAGCGGCACGGTGAATCTGCACCATGAATGGCAGTCGGTGGAAGAAGTGGTGGGTTCGGCCATCCGCCAGGCTCAGCATGGATTGGCGGGGAGCACGGTGACGACGGCGCTGCCGACCGATCTGCCGCTGGTGGAATTCGATGCCGTGCTGATGGAACGGGTGTTGGTGAATCTGCTGGAGAACGCCGCCAAGTATGGTGGTACTTCGACAAAGCCAGCGGTCATCGAAGTCCTAGGACACGCGACTGACGACAGCCTGGTGCTCAACGTGCGTGACCATGGCCCCGGCCTGCCTGCAGCATGGGCCGGGCGCGAGTCCGCGCTGTTCGACAAATTCACCCGTGGCGCCGCCGAGTCAGCCACTGCCGGAGTGGGCCTGGGCCTGGCCATCTGCAAGGCTGTGGTGGATGCCCATCGCGGACGCATTGCGGCCCATAACGCCGCAGGGGGTGGTGCAGAATTCACCATCACACTGCCACGGCGCACACCACCACAACATCCGGTCGATTCACCCGAACCCGCCTGACTGCACCATGCCCGCACCACTGCCCGTTGCCGTTCTGATTGAAGACGAACCCCAAATTCGGCGCTTTGTGCGTGCAGCCCTGGAATCCGAGGGCTGGCAGGTGTTTGAAGCCGAGACTGCCCAGAGCGGAACACGCGATGCGGCGACACGCAAGCCCGATCTCCTGATCCTGGATCTCGGCCTGCCAGACAGGGACGGGCTGAATGTCATCAGCGATGTGCGCAGTTGGTCTGCCGTACCCATCGTGGTGCTGTCTGCACGCAGTGATGAGCGCGACAAGATTGCCGCGCTCGATGCCGGGGCCGACGATTACCTGACCAAGCCCTTTGGTGTGGGCGAGCTGTTGGCTCGCGTGCGGGCCAACCTGCGCCGGCCCCGCGCAGCCACTGCAGAGGGCAAACCTGACGAATCGTTGTTCAGCTTTGGAGATGTGGTGGTAGACCGCCATGCCCGGCTGGTGCGCAGGGCAGGCATGGAAGTTCACCTCACCGCAATTGAATACCGGCTGCTGACAGTGTTGGTTGCCAACGTCGGACGGGTACTGACCCATCGTCAACTGCTGCGTGAGGTCTGGGGGCCATCGCATGCCGACCAGAGCCACTACTTGCGCATCTACATGGGGCACCTCCGCAAGAAGCTGGAAGTGGACCCAAGCCAGCCACAGCACCTGCTCACAGAAACGGCCGTGGGATACAGGCTCGTCGCATAGGTCGTGTCAACACAACACATCCTCAACCGATCCGCAACAAGCACGAAGTTGATGAGGCTGAAGAACATGAGATCAAGCTTCTCGAAGCGCGAGAAGATGCGTCAGTAACCATTCAGACACCGGAACAATCGCTCAATCTCGCAGCGGCGCCAGTTGGTGGCCTGGTCATGTCCCCAAGCCCGGGCCGCCAGCGACGTGAGCCCCAGGGGCAAGCACGCTAAACTGTTTCCCTCTTCCACCAGCCGCCCTTGTCTACCGCCCACACCCCATGTCCGCCGTCTTCAACTTCACCTTCGTGCCTTGGTTCCGGTCGGTGGCGCCCTACATCCACACGCACCGCGGCAAGACCTTCGTGGTGGGCGTGTGCGGCGAGGCCATTGCCGCGGGCAAGCTGCAGCACATCGCCCAGGACTTGGCGCTGATCCAGAGCATGGGCGTGAAGATCGTGCTGGTGCACGGCTTTCGGCCCCAGGTCAACGAGCAGCTCAAGGCCAAGGGCCATGCGCCGCAGTACGCCCTGGGCATGCGCATCACCGACCCGGTGGCGCTGGACTGCGCCCAGGAGGCCGCGGGCCAGCTGCGCTACGAGATCGAGGCCGCCTTCAGCCAAGGCCTGCCCAACACGCCCATGGCGGGCTCCACGGTGCGCGTGATCTCGGGCAACTTCATCACCGCGCGGCCGGTGGGCATCGTGGACGGCGTGGACTTCCAGCACTCGGGCCTGGTGCGCA
>CAZKDU010000054.1:5862-9623 GCA_964551485.1 uncultured Burkholderiaceae bacterium | reverse complement strand
GGTGTGTTCGCAGCCCCGTCCCTGGGCGGCACCGGTGTCTACGACTACGTGGCCAACAAGGTTAACCCCGACTACTCCATCGCTGGTCAGGTCTGGATCCAGTTCCAGGGCGTGCTGACCACCGTGGTGTGGTCCGGTGTGGTGGCCTTCGTTGCCTACAAGATCGTCGACCTGCTGCTCGGTCTGCGTGTCTCCGAAGAAGAAGAGCGCGAAGGCCTGGACATCAGCTCGCACGGCGAAACCGCCTACAACCGCTGAACCCGGACCGGGGTGCATCGAACACAGACACCCTCATCTCCTTTGGAATTCAGGCCCGCCTTGTGCGGGCCTTTTTTTGTGCACAAAGTCATGGTCGGGACTGCGCCTCTGGGGCCGTGGGCGGCCCAAGCCTCAAAATACAGCCTGGGCTGCCGTTCGGTGGCCGGCCTCGGGCCTGGGTGGTCTGAGGCCTGGGTCAGCAAGAGGTGGGGCGCGTGGGCGAAGTGGTCAAGCATTGGGTCAAGGTCGGCGGCAGGGGCGTGGCGCATCTGTGCCTGGCCCTGCCGCTGCTGGTCCAGGCCGGCCTGAGCCTGGAAGAGCGTGCCCCGCTGGTGGAGCCGCGCGCCGCCAAGCTGCGCCAGCTGCTGCTGCAGCAGCGCCGCGGGCCCGCCGAAATCGAGTCCGAATCACAGCGCGCGCTGCAGGTCGCCGAGCGCCTGTGGCAGGCCGGCCAGGCCGACGAGGCCCTGCTGGCCCTGAGCCCGCTGCAGAAATACGCCCCCATCGCCGAGCTGCCCTTCGTGCGGGTGCAGCTGCTCATGGCCGCCCTGGCCCAGCACCAGCACAACCAGGAACTGCGCAACCACCACCGCGCCTGGGCCCTGGCCCTGGTCAAGGCCATCGGCCGCAGTGGCGACGGGCGCAGCCCGGCCACCGCGTTCCGGCTGGTCCAGGCCAGCGAGGCCGAGGCCTGGCTGCTGTCGCAGCAGGAGCGCTACAAGCCGCTCGGCCAGCGCCGTGTCAGCGAGGGCGCGCGCACCTTCGACGTGTGGCGCGTGGCCACCCCGAATGGGGGCCAGCAGGAGCTCTATTTCGACATCAGCGCCGCGCTGGCGCGGCCGGTGCGGCCCGGCGCGGCCAAGGCCGCACCGGTCGATGCAAAAACCCGCACAAGCACCCTGCAAAAAAATCAGGCCCCGGCGAGCTGAGCCCCGCTACCATGCGGGCCATGGACGCCTCGCTGCAGACCCTGGTTGACCGTGTGCGTGCCGCCCAGGCGGACGGTACCCCGTTGCGCATCTGTGGTGGTGGCAGCAAGGCCTTTTATGGCGAACCCATGGCGGGCGAGCCCCTGCCGACCATCGGCCTGCGTGGCATCGTCAGCTATGCGCCCAGCGAGCTGGTGGTCACGGTGCGCGCCGGCACCCCGCTGGCCGAGCTGGAGGCGGTGCTGGCCGAGCGTGGCCAGTGCCTGCCGTTCGAGCCCCCGCATGTCGGGTTCGCCGGGCCCGGGCACACGGCCACGGTGGGGGGCATGGTGGCCGCAGGCCTGGCCGGCCCGGCCCGCGCCAGCGTGGGCGGGGTGCGTGACCACGTGCTCGGCCTGGGCCTGCTCGACGGCCGTGGCCAGTGCCTGCAGTTCGGTGGACAGGTCATGAAGAACGTGGCTGGCTACGACGTCAGCCGCGTCATGGCTGGTGCCCTGGGCACGCTGGGCCTGGTCATCGAGGTCAGCCTCAAGGTGCTGCCTGTGGCCCCGGCCGAGGCCACCCTGGTGCTGGAGCGGCCGCAGGCCGAGGCCCTGGCGCTGCTGCAGCGCTGGGGCGGCCAGCCGCTGCCGCTCAACGCCAGCTGCTGGGTGCGCGACGAAACCGACGGCGGACGCGAGCTGCTGTTCGTGCGCCTGCGTGGCGCGGCGGCCGCGGTCGAGGCCGCCTGCCAGCGCCTGCTGCGCGAGCACGGCGGCGCGCGCATGGACAACGCCGTCGCCCAACCCGACTGGGCCGCTTGCCGCGACCTGCGCCTGCCGTTCTTCACCGTGCCCGTGGCTGCAGGGTCTGGCGCGGCCGAGCCGCTGGCGCTGTGGCGGCTCGGCCTGCCGGCCACCGCACCGGTGCTGGACCTGCCCTCGGCCCCGTTCATCGAATGGCACGGCGCCCAACGCTGGGTCTGGGCGCCGCCGGGTGCGGCCGCGCGGCTGCGTGCGGTGGCGGCCCGGGCCGGCGGCCACGCCACGCTGTTCTGGGTACCCGAGGGGGCGGCCGCCGCGGCGGCCGTGCCGCGCTTCGACATGCTGGCGCCAGCGTTGGCGCAGATCCACCACCGGCTCAAGGCCGAGTTCGACCCGGCCGGTGTCTTCAACCGCGGCCGGCTCTGGCCCGAACCGGCCTCCACCCTGGCCTCGCTGACCTGAACACCCGCCCATGCAAACCCACCTGGCCCCCGAATTCCAGGGCACACCCGCCGGCCGCGAGGCCGAGGCCATCCTGCGCAAGTGCGTGCACTGCGGCTTCTGCACTGCCACCTGCCCGACCTACCAACTGCTGGGCGACGAGCTCGACGGCCCGCGCGGGCGCATCTACCTGATCAAACAGGTGCTCGAAGGCCAGGCCCCCACGCGCAAGACCCAGGCCCACCTGGACCGCTGCCTGACCTGCCGCAACTGCGAGACCACCTGCCCCAGCGGCGTGCAGTACGGCCACCTGGTGGACATCGGTCGCGAGGTGGTGGAGCAGAAGGTGGCGCGTCCGCCCGCCGAGCGTGCGCTGCGCTGGGCGCTGCGCACAGGCCTGCCCTCGCCGTTGTTCGGCCCGGCCATGAAGCTGGGCCAGGCGGTGCGCGGCCTGCTGCCTGAGGCCCTGCGCGCCAAGGTGCCGGCGCCGCGCCCGGCCGGGCCCTGGCCGACGCGTGTGCACGCGCGCAAGGTGCTGCTGCTGGCCGGCTGCGTGCAGCCTGCAATGGCGCCCGGCATCCACCACGCCACCGCGCGCGTGCTCGACGCCGCCGGCCTGCAGAGCCTGGTGGCGCCAGAGGCTGGCTGCTGCGGCGCCGTGCAGTTCCACCTGAACGACCAGGACGGCGGGCGCGCGCGCATGCGCGCCAACATCGACGCCTGGTGGCCGCTGATCAACGACCCGGCGCTGGGCGTCGAGGCCATTGTCATGAACGCCTCGGGCTGCGGCGCCATGGTCAAGGACTACGGCCACGCGCTGCGCGACGACCCGGCCTATGCCGAGCGCGCCGCGCGCGTAAGCGCCCTCACGCGCGACCTCAGCGAGTTGCTGCCCGAACTGGTGCCACGGCTGCAGCCCCAGCTGAGCCCGGGCGCAGCGCGCGCGCGCCTGGCCAACCACACGCCCTGCACCCTGCAGCATGCGCAGAAGCTGCGCGGCCAGGTCGAGCAGCACCTGGGCGCGCTCGGCTTCGACGTGCGGCCTGCGGCCTGCGAGCCGCACCTGTGTTGCGGCTCTGCCGGCACCTACTCGGTGCTGCAGCCCGAGCTGGCTGGCCAGCTGCGCGAGCGCAAGCTCGCGGCCCTGGCGGCCAGCTTCGGTGACGACGCGCCCGACGCCGTGGTCAGCGCCAACATCGGCTGCATCACCCACCTGCAGGCCGGCACCGCCACACCGGTGCGCCACTGGGTCGAGCTGCTCGACGAGGCGCTACAAAAAGAATAGCTGTTGACCTAGACTGGACAAGGGCTGAAGGCCTTTTTGTGTATGGTCCTGGCGAGGGCGAGGGCGAGGGCGAGGGCGAGGGCGAGGGCGAGGGCGAGGGCGAGG
>CAZKDU010000054.1:0-5762 GCA_964551485.1 uncultured Burkholderiaceae bacterium | reverse complement strand
GGCGAGGGCGAGGGCGAGGGCGAGGGCGAGGGCGAGGGCGAGGGCGAGGGCGAGGCAGCTGGCCGTCAGTGCCCGGCGTCGGCCTGGTGCTCGGCCAGTGCGGCCTGCGCCACCGGCTGGATGCGCAGCGCCAGCCAGACCCCAGCCACCAGCAGCGCGATGCCCAGGGCCGAGGCCGGGCCCGGTGGCTCGCTGCGCAAAACAAAGGCGTAGGCCAGGGCCGACAGCGTTTCGAAGACGATCAGCTGGCCTGCCAGGGCCGTCGGCAGGCGCTGGCTGGCCTCGTTCCAGCACAGCGTGCCCAACCACGAGGCGCACAGGCCCACCACCAGCATCAGCGCCACGAAGCGCCCCGGGCTGGGCCCGAGCGGCAGGCTCAGCGCGTGCAGCGACGGCAGGGCGTCGGTCACCTGCAGCGCCCACAGCCCGGCCAGGCCGATGGCGGCCAGCGGCAGCGTGGCCAGGCCCTGGGCCGTGGCCCAGGCACGCGGGCTGCGCTCGCTGTGGGCGCGCAGCCAGTCGGCGTTGCGCAGCGGGTACCAGGTCCAGCAGGCCAGCGCGCCCACGGCCAGGGCCAGGCCCAACGCATGGTCGGCGGCCGATTGGCGACCGGGGTCGGCGCGCAGCGCCGCCAGCTCTTCGTGGTTGACCAGCCCCAGGCCCAGCGCCATCAGCCCCAGCGGCCCGGCCAGCCGGCGCCAGGGCAGCAGGCCGTCGCGTGCGGCGTTGCGCCGGTTGGCGCAGACCGCGATCACCACCGGCAGCGTGCCGATCACCATGCTCACCGGCGGTGTGCCGGCGCGCTGGATGGCCGCGGCCAGCAGCAGGTAGTACAGCAGGTTGCCCACCAGCGACAGGCGCAGCGCCTCGGCCCAGTCGGCCCGCGTGAGTTCGCGCAGCCCGGCACGGCCGAGCCAGGCCAGGGGCAGGGCGATCAGGCCGAAAGCCAGGTAGCGGCCGCAGGCCAGCAGCGCCGCCGGGTACTCGGGCAGCAGCACGGGCACCACGAACACCAGGCCCCACATGAGGCCGGCGGCCAGCGCGAACAGCGTGCCGGTGAGCATGGGGGGCCTCAGGCGGCGAGCCGCAGCCCGGTGTGAGGGAGGGCGGCGTGCCGACGCGGGCTGCCTGGGGATACGGCCAGACGGCACACCAGGCGCCTGGCCCGCGCGAGGTCGTCATGGCGCACGGCCTGACCCTGGAGGGCCTGGCCGGTGGGCCACGGCCGGTGCGGCACGGTGGAGCGCCGGCGAATTTCGCGCAGCGGGTGGGGTGCGAGGGGCGGGAGGAGCAAGCGCGGCAGGGCCAGGCCAGTGGTGGGGTGCGTCAGGCGGCCAGGGCAGCCTCGATGTCGCGGCCCAGGCCCTTGGGCGCGTCCTGCGGCGCGTAGCGCTTGAGCACGCGCCCGTCCTTGCCCACCAGGAACTTGGTGAAGTTCCACTTGATGGCCTTGCTGCCCAGCAGGCCCGGGGCCTCTTTGGTCAGCCACTGGTAGAGCGGGTGGGCCTGCGGGCCGTTGACGTCGATCTTCTCCATCATGGCGAAGCTCACGCCGTAGTTGCGCTGGCAGAAGGCGCCGATCTCTTCGTTGCTGCCCGGGTCCTGGCTGCCGAACTGGTTGCAGGGAAAGCCCAGCACCACCAGGCCGCGCGGGCCATAGGTCTGGTGCAGTTCCTCCAGCCCGGTGAACTGCGGCGTGAAGCCGCAGGCGCTGGCGGTGTTGACGATCAGCAGCACCCGGTCTTTGAAGCCGGCCAGCGGCACCGGGTGGCCATCGATGCCAATGGCATCGAAGTCGTAGACAGAGGTGGGGGTGCTCATGGCGGCTCCTGGCAGGTCGGGGTAAGCCCATTGTCCCGTGAAGCCAGGGCCGCCGCCAGCAGGATCAGAGCAGCCCCCAGCAGTGTGCGGGCTTGCAGTTCGGCCGCGCCCAGGGCCACAGCCGACGCGCTGGCGAACACGATTTCCGAGAGCATGACCAGTGCCGTGGTGCCGGCCGGCAGCCGCGCCGCGCCGTACTGCAGCGCCAGGTTGCTGGCCAGGAAGCCCAGGCTCAGCAGCCCCGCCAGGGCCCAGCCGGTGCCGCCCAGCAGGGCCGGCGGGGCCGCGACCAGGCCCAGCCCCAGGCCGGCCAGCGCACCCAGGCCGGCCTGCAGCGCGCCACCCCCGAACATGGCCAGCATGCGCGCCGCCTCGGTGGTGTGGCTGAGCCGGCGCAGCAGGATGTTGGTGAGCGCGAAGCACAGGCCGCCCAGCAGCGCCAGCGCGTCGAGCAGGCCCTCGGGCAGCGGCCAGGGGGAGTTCGGCGCCTTCAGCACCAGGGCCACCCCGGCCAGTGCCAGGGCCAGGCGCAGCAGGCTGGCGCGGGTCGGCCGCTCGCCCAGCAGCGGCCAGGCCAGCAGCACCGACCAGGCCGGCATCAGGTAGAACAGCAGCACCACCCGCACCACGTCGCCCACGGTCACTGCCCAGTTGAAGCCCACGTTGGTCAGGCCCGCGGCCAGCAGCAGCCCCCACAGCGCCGGCTGGCCGGCCCAGTCGCGCCAGGCGCGCGGACGCCACAGCCACACCCCCAGCAGCGAGGCCGTGTAGACCCCGGCCGTGGTCCAGAGCGGGTGCAGGCCCTGGGCTTCGAGCTGCTTGAACGGCCACCACGACACGCCCCAGACACAGGCGTTGAGCAGCAGGGCCAGCACGGGGAACCAGGGCAGCATGGGGGCCGACCATACCAGAGCGCCCTGGGCGCACCCGGGGCCCTGGCCCTGGCGGCGCGCTGGACATTGCCTCTACCTCCAGCCCCTGCGCGTGCCATGGCCCCCCAGGCCCCTGCGCATGTGTGGGGCGTGCCAGCGTGTGCAGAGCCCAGGGGGTCAGGGCGGGGTGCGGTGCCCGGGGTTCAGTGCCCGGCCGGCGGGTGCGCGAGGCGCTCTACCAGGGCGTGTTCGCAGGTCTTGAACAGCAGGTAGAAGGCCACGGCGGCGTAGGCGTTGAGCAGCAGCTCCAGGCTCTGCCAGAGGCCACCGTCCATGATGGCGTCCAGCCCGTGCATGCCCAGAAAACTGAGGTTGGCGGCCACATACTGCGCCAGGTGCAGCGAGCTGGCGCCAAAGGCCAGGAAGCCCAGGCCCATGAGCGCGTAGGTGCAGACCCAGTGCCACACCAGCCAGCCGAACAGGCGGCTGTGGGAGGGGGCCGTGGGGTTGCGGGTGGGTGGGGTTGTGGGGCCGGAGGCCGCCGGCCCCGCGGCGGTGCCGGGCGCATGGGGCCCATGGGCAGCGCGTGGCGTGGGGGCCAGGGTGGGGAGGGCGGGCGCAGGTCGGTCGGTGGGCTCAGGCATGGGCGGGGGCTCCGTGGAAAAACGCGAGGATCTGTTCGCGCTGCGCCAGGGCGTCGGCCCGGCCCAGGGCCATGAGCTCGCGCGTGTAGGCCGGCTCGAACAGCAGGTAGCTGGCCAGGGCGGCGCCGCGCACGTCGCGCGCCTTGGGCGAGACCCCGAGCGCGCCCAGCATGGTCAGCACCGCCGGTGGCAGGCTGCCGATGTGGCGTGACGCCAGCTCGTCCAGGCGCTGCGAGGGGGCGATCACCAGCAGCTCGATCGGGCGCAGCGCGCTGGCCGCGCGCCGCTCCGGCGGGATCAGGCCCAGCGTGTGGTTGACGCGGCGCACGCGTTCCACGTCCACCGCCAGTGCGTCCAGGAAGATGTTGGACAGTGCGTGCCCGGCCACCTGGGCCAGCGAAGGGTAGGTTGGCGGATCGGGCGGCAGCGCGTCGGCCGGCTCGTGCAGGCGCCCGGCACCGACCACCAGGATGCGCTCGGCGCCCAGATGGATGGCCGGCGCCACCGGCGCGGTCTGGCGCATGGAGCCGTCACCGAAGTACTCGGTGCGGCCCTTGAGGGGCAGGGCCACGGCCGGGAACACGAACGGGATGGCGGCCGAGGCCATCAGGTGGTCGTGGGTGATGCGCTCGTGCGCGGCCAGGCGCTGGGTGCGCACCCAGGGCTGGATCTCGCCGGCCGACTCGAAGTAGGTCACGTGCTGGCCGCTGCTGTAGCTCGAGGCCGTGACCGCCAGCGCCTGCAGCCGGCCCGCGGCGATCAGCGCCGGCAGCCGATGCAGCGCCACCGTCTGCGCCAGCAGCTCGCCCAGCGGCGCGTTGTCCAGCAGCGACTGCGGCGGCATGCGGCGCCACTTGGCCAGCAGCCAGCCGATCGACAGCAGGCTCAGCCAGCGCGCCCCGCTGCGTGCCACGCTCAGGCGGTCGCTGCGGTAGACCTGGTGCGCGTGCACGCGGTCCCACAGGAGGGCCATCTGGTCCACCGTGGTGTCGAAGTCGTCGGCGCCGCAGGCCAGGGTCGCGGCGTTAATGGCGCCCGCCGAGGTGCCGGTGAGGATGGGGAACGGGTTGCCCGTGGCGGGCAGCTCACCGCTGCGGCGCAGCGCCACCAGGGTCTGCAGCACGCCCACCTGGTAGGCGGCGCGGGCGCCGCCGCCGGTCAACACCAGGCCGGCGGTGGTGCTGGGCAGGTCGGGCGGGGCCGTGGCAGCCATGGGGTGGGGCGCGGCCTGGGACCGCTGCCCGCAGCGTGCCACGCGCGGGCGTCCGGGTCAACCGGGGCTCAGCCGTGGCCGTGGTCCTGGCGCGCGATCTCCAGCAGGTGCTCGACCTCGTCGCGGTGCTGCACGCAGTTGTGCGCGTGCCAGCGCTGGATCAGCCACATGGCACTGGCCACCACCAGGCCGAACACCGTGATGGCGCCGTAGGCCGACAGGCCCAGGCCGGTGGACAGGCTGTAGAACGCACCCAGGCCCAGGATGCAGGCCTGCTCGTTGAAGTTCTGCACGGCAATCGAGCGGCCCGCGCCCATGAGGTTGTGGCCGCGGTGCTGCAGCAGCGCGTTCATGGGCACCACCAGGAAGCCGCCCAGCCCGCCCAGCAGCACCAGGAAGGGCGCGGCCAGCCAGACGTTGTGGATCACGTTCATGAACATCACCAGCACACCCATGGCGATGCCCAGCGGCATGACCAGGGTGGCCATGTCCAGCCGCATGCGCACCGACGCCAGCACCGCGCCCACGGCCGTGCCGATGGCCACCACCCCGACCAGACTGGAGGCCTGGGTGGTGCCGTAGCCGAGCGCGGCGGCGCTCCAGGCCAGCACGATGTAGCGCAGGTTGCCGCTCACGCCCCAGAACAGCGTGGTGGTGGCCAGCGAGATCTGGCCCAGGCGGTCGCGCCAGAGCCGGGCGTTGCAGTTCCAGAAGTCAGGCAGCAGCGCCAGCAGGTTGCGCACGGAGCCATGTGCCGGGTTGAGGCGCAGCGGCCGCATGGCCACGCCGGTGTGCGGGATGCGGGTGTTGAACCAGGCTGCCAGCGCGTAGACGAACACCAGCACCAGGATCGCCGCCTCGGGTGCGGTGTCGATGCCGGTGTCGATCACCGGGAAGTCGAACGACAGCAGCAGGTGCGACACCGAGTGCCCGACCAGCTGGCCGCCCAGCAGCACGCCCAGGATGATGGAGGCGATGGTCAGCCCCTCGATCCAGCCGTTGGCCTTGACCAGCTGCGAGGCCGGCAGCAGCTCGGTGAGGATGCCGTACTTGGCCGGCGAGTAGGCCGCCGCGCCCAGGCCAACGATGGCGTAGGCCATCAGCGGGTGCGTGCCCACCAGCATGAGCAGGCAGCCCAGCACCTTGATGGCGTTGCTGATGAACATGACCTGGCCCTTGGGCCGGGCGTCGGCAAAGGCGCCGACGAACGGC
>CAZKDU010000053.1:0-9760 GCA_964551485.1 uncultured Burkholderiaceae bacterium | reverse complement strand
CAGGCAGATCGCTGCCGCAGCCGCCACGTTGAGCGACTCCTCGCCGCCGGGCTGGCCGATGCGCACAGCCAGGCTGGCCTGGGCCGCCAGGGCCGGGCCCACACCCTGCCCTTCGTGGCCCAGGGCCCAGGCGCAGGGCCAGGGCAGCGCCTGCCGCTGGATCAGTGCGCCCTGGTGCGAGCTGGTGACGATGATGGGCAGCCCCAGCCCGGCCAGGGCCTCGGGGCCCAGCCCCTCGACCAGGCGCAGGCCGAAATGCGCCCCCATGCCAGCGCGCAGCACCTTGGGCGCCCACAGCGCGGCACTGCCCTTGAGCGCCACCACCTGACCAAAGCCGAAGGCACCGGCGCTGCGCAGGATGGAGCCAACATTGCCGGCGTCCTGCACCCGGTCCAGGATCACCGTGGGCACCCCGGGCGCCAACGCCAGCGGCTCGGGCAGTGCCAGCACATAGCCCATGCGCGCGGGCGACTCCAGCGCGCTGATGTCGGCAAACAGGGCATCGGCCAGCACCACCACCCGCGCGGCCGGTGCCACCCACTCGGCCGGTGCCACAGGCCAGGCCGATTCGGCGAACACCGCCACCTCGGGGCGCAAGCCGCGCGCCAGCGCGGCCCGGCACAGGTGGTCGCCTTCGAGCCAGAGCTGGCCAAGCTTGCGGTAGGCCGTGCTGTCCTGCGACAGCCGGCGCAGCGATTTCAGCAGCGGGTTGTCGCGCGACTGCACATGGGTCACGGGCACCGCAGGCGCGTTCATCGCAGCACCTCGGCCACCGGGCTGAAGCTGCGGCGGTGCTGCGGGCAGGCACCATGGGCACGCAGCGCCGCCAGGTGCGCGGCCGTGCCATAGCCCTTGTGGCCGGCAAAACCGTACTGCGGGTAGGCCTGGTGCAACTCGTCGCACCAGCGGTCGCGGTGCACCTTGGCCAGGATCGAGGCGGCCGAGATGGCGGGCACGGTGGCGTCGCCCTTGACGATGGCCTCGGCCACCACGTCCAGCACCGGCAGGCGGTTGCCGTCCACCAGCACCTTGGCCGGCTTCAGGCGCAGCCCCAGCACGGCGCGGCGCATGGCCAGCAGCGTGGCCTGCAGGATGTTGAGCTGGTCGATCTCCTCCACGCTGGCCTCGGCCACGCTGCAGCACAGGGCCTTGGCACGGATCTCGTCGTACAGGCGCTCGCGCCGTGCAGCGCTGAGCTTCTTGGAGTCGGCCAGACCGGCGATCGGCTGGCGCTCGTCCAGGATCACGGCCGCGGCCACCACCGGCCCGGCCAGCGGGCCGCGACCGGCCTCGTCCACCCCGGCCACCAGGCCTGGGGTGTCCCAGCACAGGGGGCTTTGTTCAGCGCGCAAGAAGGTGGTCGATCGCATCGGTGGCGAGGCGGGCGGTGTCGCGTTGCAGGTCTAGGTGCAGTGCCGTGAAACGCTGCTGCAGGGCCTGGATTTTCTCCGGGGCGTCGAGCCAGTCGAGCACGGCACGCGCCAGCGCGCGTGGGCTGGCCTCATCCTGCAGGAACTCGGGCACCACAAAGTCCTGACACAGGATGTTGGGCAGGCCGACCCAGGGCTGCAATTTTTTGCGCCGCATCAGCTGCCAGGACAGCCAATGCATGTTGTAGGCGATCACCATGGGCCGCTTGAACAGCGCCGCTTCCAGCGTGGCCGTGCCGCTGGCGATCAGGGTGGCGTCGCAGGCCGCGAGCGCCGTGTGCGACTGCCCGTCGAGCACCCGCAGGCGCGCGCCCAGGCCGCTGGCCTGGGCCGCGGCCTCGACCGCAGGGCGCAGCGCCGGCAGCGTGGGGACTATGAATTCGATAGCAGACTTTGCTTGACTGACAAGGGTTGCCGCCTCAAAGAAGCGTTTCGCCAGGTAACGCACCTCGGACTGCCGGCTGCCCGGCAGGATGGCCACCACGGCCGCGTCGGGCGCCAGGCCCAGGGCCGCGCGCGCCGCCGCGCGGTCGGGCTGCAGCGGGATCACGTTGGCCAGCGGGTGGCCCACGTAGCTGGCGGCAATGCCGTGCGCGGCCAGCAGTGCCGGCTCGAACGGGAAGATGCACAGCACGTGCTCGGCGCTGCGGCGGATCGCGTCCATGCGCTCCGGGCGCCAGGCCCAGACCGAGGGGCAGACGAAGTGCGCGGTGCGGATGCCGGCCACACGCAGGTCGGCCTCGAGTGCGAGATTGAAGTCCGGGGCGTCCACACCGATGAACACGTCGGGCCGCTCGGCCAGCAGGCGCTGGCGCAGCCGATCGCGGATGCCGACGATCTCGCGGTAGTGGCGCAGCACCTCCACGTAGCCACGCACCGCCAGCTTGTCGTGCGGCCACCAGGCCTGGAAGCCCTGGCGCGCCATCTGCGGCCCGCCAATGCCCATGGCCTGCACCTGCGGCCAGCGCCCGCGCAGGCCCTGCAGCAGCAGGCCAGCCAGCAGGTCACCCGAGGCTTCGCCGGCCACCAGCGCGATGCGGGGCGCCGAGGCGCGCACCTGGTTCATGTCGGGGGGTCCTGCCGAGGCCGTGGCTCAGCGCACGATGCCGCGCTGCGCCGAGGTGCCCGAGAGGAAGTTCTCCATCATGGCCACGTCGGGCGCGGCCTCGGGGTGGCTGTGGGCCAGGGTGGCGATGCGCTCGCGCGCCTCGTCCAGCGTCAGCCCGTCGCGGTACAGGGCCCGGTACATGGCCTTGACGGCCGCCAGGCGCTCGGCCGAGAAGCCACGGCGACGCAGGCCCTCGAAGTTCATGGAGCGGGCCTGGGCTGGTTGGCCCTGGCTCATGACAAACGGGGGCTGGTCGGCGAACAGCAGCGAACACATGGCCGTCATGCCGTGCGCGCCGATGCGCACGAACTGGTGCACCACGGTGAAGCCACCCAGGATCACCCAGTCGCCGACCTCCACATGGCCGGCCAGCTGCGAGTTGTTAGCGAAAATGGTGTTGTTGCCCACCAGGCAGTCGTGCGCCAGGTGCACGTAGGCCATGACCCAGTTGTCGTCGCCGATGCGGGTGATGCCGCCGCCCCCGGGCGAGCCGATGTTGAAGGTGCAGAACTCGCGGATGGTGTTGCGGTCGCCGATGACCAGTTCGCAGGGCTCGCCCGCGTACTTCTTGTCCTGCGGGATCGCGCCCAGCGAATTGAACTGGAAAATGCGGTTGTCGCTGCCGATCGAGGTGTTGCCCTCGATCACGCAGTGCGCCCCCACCGTGGTGCGGGCGCCGATGATCACATCGGGGCCGATCACCGTGTAGGGGCCAATCGACGCGGTGTCGTCGATCTCGGCCGCCGGATCGACGATGGCGGTGGGGTGGATGTGGGCCATGGTGCTGCGCAGGGCCTCAGGCGATGGTGCGCATGGTGCACATGAGCTCGGCCTCGGTGGCCACCTCGTCGCCCACCTTGGCACGCGCCTTGAACTTGAAGATGCCGGCCTTCATGCGGTCGAGCTCGACCTCCAGCACCAGCTGGTCGCCCGGCTCGACCGGGCGCTTGAAACGCGCGCCGTCGATGCCGGCGAAGTAATAGACGGTCTTGTCGTCGGGTGTCACGCCCAGCGTGTCGAATGCCAGCAGGGCCGCGGCCTGGGCCAGGGCCTCGAGCATCAGCACGCCCGGCATGACCGGGCGGTGCGGAAAGTGCCCGGTGAAGAAGGGCTCGTTGATCGAGACGTTCTTCAGGGCACGGATGCGCTTGCCCTTTTCGAGTTCAAGCACGCGGTCCACCAGCAGAATCGGGTAGCGGTGCGGCAGTTGCTTGAGGATTTGGTGGATGTCCATCATGGTGTTCATTCTTCAACGTGCCCTTTCCAGGGCCTTCAGGCGCTCGCGCAGCCCATGCAGCTGCTTGAGCGTGGCGGCATTTTTTTCCCAGGCCGCATTGTCGTCGATGGGGAAAAAGCCGCTGTACTGGCCGGGCCGCAGGATCGAGCGCGTGACCACCGAGGCCGCCGACACGTGCACGTGGTCGGCCAGCGTCAGGTGGCCCAGCACCACGGCGCCGCCACCGATGGTGCAGTGCGCGCCGATGGTTGCGCTGCCGGCCACCCCTACACAGCCAGCCATGGCCGTGTGCCGGCCCACGTGCACGTTGTGGCCGATCTGGACCAGGTTGTCGAGCTTGACGCCGTCCTCGATGACCGTGTTGCTCAAGGCGCCGCGGTCGATGCAGGTGTTGGCGCCGATCTCCACGCGGTGGCCAATGGTCACCGCACCGAGCTGTTCGATCTTTTCCCAGGCACCGTCGTGCGGCGCGAAGCCGAAGCCGTCGGCCCCGATCACCACGCCCGGGTGCAACAGGCAGGCCTCGCCCACCTCGCAGTCCTCGCCCACGGTCACGCGCGAGCGCAGCTCGGTGCCGGCGCCGATGCGCGCGCCCGCCTCCACCACACACAGCGCGCCGATGCGCGCCTCGGGGTGGACCACAGCCTCAGGGTGCACCACCGCACTCGGGTGGATGCGCGGCCCCGGAGCGCGGCCATGGGTGCGGCGCCAGAGCTGGGTGAGCCGGGCGAAATACAGGTAGGGCTGTTCAGCAACCAGGCAGGCCCCGCGCGCGAGCGCGGCCTCGCGCAGGGCCGGAGCCACTATGACACACAGCGCCTGCGAGCGTTGCAACTGTTGCTGGTATTTGGGGTGGCTCAGGAAACTGAGCTGACCGGGTGTGGCCGTCTCCAGCGGGGCCAGGCCATGCACCTGGGCATCGGGGTCACCGTGCAGCTCGCCACCGAGCGCGTCGACGATTGAGCCTAGACGCAGCGCCACACCGGAGAAAACGGCCGTCGACGGCAGGGCTCAACGGCCAGCGTTGAGCGCCTTGATCACCTTGTCGGTGATGTCGTGCTTGGGGTTGACATACACGGCTTCTTGCAGGACCAGGTCGTACTTTTCCGACTCGGCCACCTGCTTGACCACCTTGTTGGCGCGCTCCAGCACCTGCTGCAGCTCTTCGTTCTTGCGCGAGTTCAGGTCTTCCTGGAATTCGCGGCGTTTGCGCTGGAAGTCACGGTCTTGCTCGACCAATTGCTTCTGGCGGGTGTTGCGTTGGCTCTCGGACAGCGTGGGGGCTTCGCGCTCGAACTTTTCGGACAGGTTTTTCAGTGTGTTGCCCAGGTCCACGAGCTCTTTCTCACGCCGGGAAAACTCCTGCTCCAGCTTGGTCTGTGCCGCCTTGGCGCTGGTGGCCTCACGGAAGATGCGGTCGGTGTTGACGAACCCGATGCGGAATTCTTCGGCTTGCGCGGCCAGTGCAGACAAGCCGAACAGCGCGGCCAGGGCCCATTGACGAGACATGTGCTTCATCAGAATGATGTACCAATTTGGAATTGCAGTTTCTGGATTCTATCGCCAGCGAACTTGCGCACCGGATTGGCCACCGCGAAGCGCAGCGGGCCCACCGGCGACAACCAGCTCACACCCACCCCGACCGAGGCGCGCATGTCCTGGAAGCGGATCTTCTCGTCCTCGCCGTACACATTGCCCATGTCGGCAAAACCGAACAGGCGCAGCGTGCGGTCGTTGCCAGCGCCCGGGAACGGGGTCAGCACCTCGGCGTTGAACGACACCTTCTTCGGCCCACCGGCAATGAAGCCGGTCACGTCACGCGGGCCCAGCGTGCCCTGTTCGAAGCCACGCACCGAACCCAGGCCGCCCGAGTAGAAGTTCTTGAACACCGGGTAGGGCCGACCACCCAGGCCCTTGCCCAACCCGACCTCGGAGTTGAAAGCGAAGGTGAACTGCTTGTTGATCGGCGTGAACTGCTGGAACTGGAAGTTGGCACGGGCGTAGCGCGCGTCGCCGGCGGCACCGACCTCGGTGTTGAAGCGCTGGTAGCGGCCACGCGTGGGCGAAATCGCGCTGTCGCGGTCGTCGCGCGCCCAGCCGATGGTCAGGGGCACGGTGCCGCTGGTGTAGCCGAACTTCTCGGCATAGGCCAGGTAAGTGGCCGGGATGTTGGTGCCCGACTTGATGCTGGTGCGCTCCAGACCGGCGCCGAAGAACACGGTGTCGATCTCGCTGAACGGCACACCAAAGCGCAGGCTGGTCCCGGTGGTGGCCAGCTCATAGTTGCCGCCCTGGTTGATGAAGGGCTTGGTGGCACGGTGGTAGACGTCGATGGTGCGCGAGATGCCGTCGGCCGTGAAATAAGGGTCGGTGCTGTTGACCACGATCACGCGGTTGAAACGGCTGGTGTTGATTTCCAGGCCCAGGAAGTTGCCTGAGCCGAACACGTTTTCCTGGCGGATGCTGAACGACAACGCCAGCTTCTCGGCACTGGAGAACCCGGCGCCGAGCTGCAGGCTGCCAGTGGGTTTCTCGGCCACGTTGACCACCAGATCGACCTGGTCAGGGGAGCCCGGCACCTCCTGGGTTTCGAGGTTGACCTCCTTGAAGAAACCGAGGCGGTCGATGCGGTCGCGCGAGAGGCGGATCTTGTCGCCGTCGTACCAGGACGACTCGAACTGACGGAACTCGCGGCGCACCACCTCGTCACGGGTGCGGGTGTTGCCCGCCACGCTGATGCGGCGCACATAAGCGCGGCGCGAGGGGTCTGCAGCAATCACGAAGGCCACGCGGTTGCGCTCGCGATCGATGTCCGGGCGCACCTCGACACGGGCGAAGGCAAAGCCAAAGTTGCCAAAGTAATCGGTAAACGCCTTGGTGGTCTCGGCCACCTGGTCGGCGTTGTAGGGCTGGCCCGCGCGGATCGTGACCAGGGACTTGAATTCCTCTTCCTTGTCCAGGTAGTTGCCCTCGAGCTTGACCTCGGACACCACATAACGCTCACCCTCGGTGATGTTGACGGTGATCGTGATGTCCTGCTTGTTCGGCGAAATCGCCACCTGGGTCGAGTCCACGCGGAACTCGAGGTAGCCACGCGTCAGGTAGTAGGAGCGCAGGGTTTCCAGGTCGGCGTTGAGCTTGGCGCGCGAGTAGCGGTCGCTCTTGGTGTACCAGCTGAGCCAGCCGCCGGTGTCCAGGTCGAACAGGTCGCGCAGCGTGGACTCGGGGAAGGCCTTGCCGCCAACCACACGGATGTCCTTGATCTTGGCCGGCTCGCCCTCACTCACGCTGAAGGTCAGGTTGACCTGGTTGCGGTCGATCGGCGTCACCGTGGTCACCACCTCGGCACCGTACAGGCTCTTGTTGATGTACTGGCGCTTGAGCTCCTGCTCGGCGCGGTCGGCCAGGGCCTTGTCGAAGGGCCGGCCCTCGGCCAGTCCGACCTCGCGCAGCGCCTTCTTGAGCGTGTCCTTGTCGAACTCGGAGGTGCCGGTGAACTCCAGCGTGGCCACGGTGGGCCGCTCTTCGACGATCACCACCAGCACGTCGTTGTTGGTTTCCAGGCGCACGTCCTTGAACAGACCCAGGCCGAACAGGGCACGGATCGCAGCCGAGCCCTTGTCGTCGCTGTAGGTCTCGCCCACGCGGAACGGCAGCGACGCGAACACGGTGCCCGGCTCGACGCGCTGCAGGCCTTCGATGCGAATGTCGCGCACCGTGAACGGATCGACCGCCCAAGCCGTGTTGACCGCCAGCACCAGGGCCGCCATGGTCGTGAAGGTGCGCGCGCGCAGACTGTGGATGTGGTGCTTCATGAATGCATTCGTGACCAGGGCGGCGGCGCGGGCCAGCCGGGGTTAACCAAAGAGACGGGTGACGTCGTTGAACAGCGCGATCGACATCATGGCCAGCAGCAATGCGACGCCGGCGCGTTGCAGGTGGTTGGCCCAGGTGTCGGGCACGCCCTTGCCGGTCACGCCTTCCCAAAGATAATACAACAGGTGTCCCCCATCGAGGACGGGCAGCGGCAGCAGGTTCAGCACCCCCAGGCTGACACTGATGAGGGCCAGGAACACCAGGTACTGGGTCAGGCCCAGGCTGGCCGATTTGCCCGCGTAGTCGGCGATCGTGAGCGGCCCGCTCAGGTTGCGCAGCGAGGCCTCACCGATCAGCATCTTGCCCATCATGCGCAGGCTCAGGGCCGACACCTCCCAGGTGCGCGTCAGCGCCCCGGCCAGCCCGTCCCAGGCGCTGTAGCGCACCAGCACGAACTCGGGCGCCGCCCCCACATAGGCACCGATGCGGCCGACCGCCTGGGCCCCGTCCTGCGCCAGCGCCGGGCGCACCGGCAGGTGCAGTTCGGCGCCGTCGCGCCGCACGCGCCAGTCCTGCTCGGGCGGCGTGCCGGCCGCGGCCGAGGTGCGGATCAGCTCGCGCAACTGCTGGCCGTCGACGATGGGGGTCTGGTCCACCTGCAGCACCAGGTCGCCGCGGCGCAGGCCGGCCTGGCGCGCCGCGCCGTCGGGTGCGAGCTCACCGATCTCGGGACGCGTCAGCGGCCCCAGCAGGCCGATGCGACGGAACAGCTCGGCGTCGGCCTCGCGCACCGACAGCCCGCTCAGCGGCAGGCGCCGCGTGTGCTCGGTCGCGGCCTGCGGCCCGGCCACGCGCAGGTCCAGGTCCCGCCCGTTGAGCGCGCCCTGGGTCAGCAGCCAGCGCAGGTGCTCGAACGAACGCACCGGCGCCAGGGCCTCGTCGGCCCAGCCGGCCTGCAGCACCTGCTCGCCACCGCGCAGGCCGGCACGCTCGGCCAGCGAACCGGCCACCGGGCTGGCCAGCACGGCGCGTGGTTCCTGCACCCCGAGCCAGTTGACGGCGGCATACAGCAGCACCGCCAGCAGCAGGTTGGCCAGCGGCCCGGCGGCCACGATGGCAGCACGCCGCGGCAGGCTCTGGCGGTTGAAGGCGCGGTGGCGCAACGCCACCGGCACCGGGGCCTCGCGCTCGTCGAGCATGCGCACGTAGCCGCCCAGCGGGAACGCGGCCAGCACGAACTCTGTGTCCTGCCCCGGATGCTGGCGGCGCGGCCGCCAGCGCAGCAGTGGGCGGCCGAATCCCACGGAAAAGCGCAGCACGTTGACCCCGCAGGCCACGGCCATGCGGTAGTGGCCGTACTCGTGCACGGCGATCAGCAGGCCCAGGGCGCCGACGAAGGCCAGCACGGTCAGCATGGCCAACCTCCCAGGGGGTGAATGCGGGGGGCTGCGTGCTGCATGCGGCCGCCTGGGCAATCCATCGGGCTCAGGCCAGCCGCGCCAGGTGCTGGCGGGCCACGGCCCGGGCCTCGGCGTCCAGGGCCAGCAAGTCGTCCAGCGCCTGCGGGGCCTCGGGGCTCAGCGCCTGCAGGGTGTGCAGGTTGAGCTGGTGGATCTGGTCGAAGCGAATGCGCCGCGCCAGGAAGGCCTCCACCGCCACCTCGTTGGCGGCGTTGAGCACGGCGCAGGTGCCGGCCGGGGCACGCAGCGCCTGCCAGGCCAGGCGCAAGCCCGGGAAGCGCTCGCCATGGCCGTGGTCGTCCATGGCCTCGAAGCTCATCGGCGGCAGCTTGCAGAAGTCCAGCGGCGACGCACCCGAGGCCATGCGCGCTGGCCAGGACAGGCCGTAAGCGATGGGCACGCGCATGTCAGGTGTGCCAAGCTGGGCCACCACCGAGGTGTCGCGGTACTGCACCATCGAGTGCACGCTGCTCGGCGGGAGGCTCCCCACCTCAAGCTGCGCGGGTGCAAGGCCGACCTGGTAGCGCGCCTCGGCTGACTTCTGGAGATCCTGCAAAAAACCTTTATTGCGTTGGAGAATCTCCAACGCGCGATAGGCAAACGCGAAGTCAGCATAGGCAACCTTCAGACGCGAGATCACGCTCAGGGTAATCGCGCGCAGAGATTGTCCTTCACGATCCGCCTCCCGCGCGGCAATTTGTTCACGCAG
>CAZKDU010000052.1:0-9767 GCA_964551485.1 uncultured Burkholderiaceae bacterium | reverse complement strand
GGCGCTCGAAGTAGTTACCGGGCTTGCCGTAGCCGGCCAGGCCGCGCTCGGCGAAGGGCACGCGGTGCAGTGCGGCGATCACGCGGTTCATCTCGTCGTACAGGGCGGCGCGCTCGCTGTTGGCCATGCCGGGCAGCGACTGGTCCCACAGCACCCGGCCCTCGACGAAGTCCATCACGTAGAAGGCGCGGCCGATCACCGACTCGTCCTCGCACAGGCAGTGCATGCGTGCCACCGGCACCTCGGTGCCGTGCAGGCCCTGCATCACGGCGAACTCGCGCTCGATGGCGTGGGCCGAGGGCAGCAGCCGGGCCACCGGGCCGGGCTTGGCGCGCATCACATAGCTGCGCCCGGTTGGACTGGCCGCCCTTCAACTGCTCCACCGTGAGCGGCCCGCGAAAGCCGGGCCGGTGTGCGTCCAGATGAGCCTGCAGGGCCGCCACGTCGAAGGCATGGGCGTCAGACACCGGGCGCGTGCCCACGAAGTGGTCGAAGCTGGTCATGAAGGGTTGAGATCGGATTCGGAAATGCGGCGCAGGGCGTCACGGTCGCGCACCACCAGGCCGCCCGGTTCGATGCGGATGGCGTTCTCGCGCTCCATGGCCTTGAGCTCCTGGTTGACGCGCTGGCGCGAGGCGCCCAGCAGCTGGGCCAGTTCTTCCTGGGCCAGCTGCAGGCTGATGCGGGTGTCGTCCCCGTCGGCCAGGCTGGGCACCCCGTAGCTGCGCAGCAGGTGCAGCAGCTGCTTGGCCAGGCGCGCGCGCAGGGGCAGGGTGTTGAGGTCTTCCACCAGGCCGAACAGCAACCGGATGCGGCGCGCCTGCAGGCGCATCAGCGCCTCGTACAGCTCGATGTGTTCGGACAGGATTTTCTGGAAATCGCTGCGCGCCACGCACAGCAGCGTGGTGTCGCCATGTGCGTAGGCATCGTGGGTGCGCCGGTCGCCGTCGAAGATGGCCACGTCGCCAAACCAGATGCCCGGCTCCACGTAGGTCAGCGTGATCTGCTTGCCCGAGATCGAGGTCGAGCTCACACGCACCGCGCCCTTGGCACAGGCGGTCCACTGCAGCGGCGGGTCGCCGCGTGCCGAAATCAGCTCGCCGTCTTTGTAACGTTTGACGTAGGCGCATCGCAGGATGTCGTGACGCAGGGAGGGGGACAAGGATGAAAACCAGCGACCGGAGTTGATCGCCTCTCGTTCACCCATGGTAAGAATCGGGTCGTCCATGGCCTGTCTTATCTGTGACTGGTGAGGCCAGGATTGTCACCCCCGGGACCTGCGGCCCGGCTCAGGGTTGTCACCTGCGTGTCTGGGGCCACGGGCACGTTGTGCGTGCTGTGCGCGCCGGCCCGTTGCGGGCCGCGCACCCTGGGCCCGCGGGGCCCGTCGGGCTCAGGGCCACACGCCCCACCGCAGTGGGGGTGCGTCAGCCCGAGTGCACCGGTTCAGTCCGCGCGCGGGGTCTGGGCCTTGTGCAAAAAAGCCTCAATGGCCGCGCCCGCGGCCGGGTGGTGCAGGTTCTTCACGAAGTGGTTGCGCTCCTGGGTCAGCTGCTGGTTCAACGTGGCGTGGGGCGCGTGGTTCAGCAGTTCCTTGATGCTGGCCAGGGCGTTGGGCGCGCGGCCGTTGAGCTGTTCGCACAGCGCCAGGGCCGTGCCCAGCGCATCGCCGGGTTCGGTCAGGCGGTTGACCAGGCCCAGCGCATGCAGGCGCGGCGCGTGCACGCGCTCGCCGGTCATCAGCAGCTCGGCGGCGAGCTGGCGCGGCAGGCTGCGCGGCAGGTGCCAACTGCTGCCGCCGTCGGGCGACAGGGCCAGGTTGCTGTAGGCCATGGCGAACACCGCGTCGCGCGCGGCCACGACCAGGTCACAGGCCAGGGCCAGCGAGAAGCCGGCGCCAGCGGCTGCGCCTTCCACGGCTGCCACCACGGGCTTGGGGAACGTGCAGATGGCTTCGACCCAGCTGTGCAGCGCCTCGATGCTCTCGGCCTGTACCTCGGGCGGCTGGCGGCGGTTGGCCTGCAGGCGTTGCAGGTTGCCGCCGGCACAGAACATCGCGCCCTCGCCGGTGATGACCACGCTGCGCACGTCCGGGCTGCTTCCCGCCACGTTCAGCGCCTCCACCCCGGCCGCGTACATGGCCGGGTCGAGCGCGTTGCGCTGGGTCGGGTTGCTGAGGGTCAGCACCAGGGTGCCGCCCTGGCTGTGGCTCTTGAGCTGGGCGACCATCTCAGGGTTCTTCGTGCAGCAGGCTCAGGCCGATGGCGCCGCGCCGGCGCAGCCACGGGCTGGGGCGGTAGCGCGGGTCGCCGTAGACGGTCTGCATGTTGAACAGCACCTCGAGCAGGTTGGTCGGGCCGCACAGGTTGCCCAGGGCCAGCGGGCCCTGCGGGTAGCCGAGGCCCAGGGTCACGGCCAGCTCCAGGTCGGCCGGGCTGCAGATGCGCTGCTGGCAGATGTCCGAGGCGATGTTGACGATGGTGGCCAGCACGCGCTGCGTGACGAAGCCGCCGCTGTCGCGGACCACGCTCACGGCCTTGCCGTCGCGCGCGAACAGTGCGTGGGCGGCGTCGCGCATGTCGGCGCGGGTGGCGGGGTTGGTGGCCAGCACGCGGCGGCGCGTGCTGGCGTCGTCGAGCAGCAGATCGATGCCCACGGTGCGGCTGGGGTCGAGCCGCTCGACCACGGCCACGGTGGTGATGTCGAAGCCCAGCGGCGCCACCAGGGTCAGGGCGCTGGCCGAGGGCGACTGGCCGGTCTCGATGCGCGCGCCCAGGTTCTTGAGCAGCTGGTACAGCTCGGCGCGGCGCGTGGCGCGGGTCGAGACCCAGACCGGCGGCAGTTCGGCCACGCTGGGCACGGCCGGTTCGGCCGGCCACTGGGCGGCGCCGTCGGCATAGGTGTAGAAGCCCTCGCCAGTCTTCTTGCCCAGCACCCCACCGGCCAGGCGCTGGGCGGTGATGACGCTGGGGCGGTAGCGCGGCTCGTCGTAGTACTGGCGGTAGATCGACTCCATGACCGGGTGCGAAACGTCCAGCGCGGTCAGGTCCATGAGCTCGAAGGGGCCGAGCCGGAAGCCGGCCTGGTCCTTCAGTATGCGGTCCACGGTGGCAAAGTCGGTCACGCCCTCGTTGACGATGCGCAGGGCCTCGGTGCCGAAGCCGCGGCCGGCGTGGTTGACGATGAAGCCCGGTGTGTCGGCGGCCTGCACCGGGGTGTGGCCCATCAGGCGCGCGTGGTCGGCCAGCCGGGTGCAGACCTCGGCCGAGGTCTTGAGCCCGGCGATCACCTCGACCACCTTCATCAGCGGCACCGGGTTGAAGAAGTGGTAACCGGCGAAGCGCTGCGGCCGCTGCAGGGCGGCGGCGATGGCCGTGACAGAGAGCGAGGAGGTGTTGCTGACTAGCACGGTGTCGGGGCCGACCAGGGCCTCGAGCTCGGTGAACAGGCGTTGCTTGACGTCGAGCCGCTCGACCACGGCCTCGACCACCAGGTCGCAGCCGGCCAGGTCGGCCAGGGCCGGCGCCTCGCGCAGGCGCTGCTTGTTGGCCTGGACCTCGGCCTCGCTCAGGCGGCCCTTGGCCTGCAGCTTGTCCCATTGACTGAACAAGGCCTCACGGGCCCGGGTGATCGCGTCGGCGCGGGTGTCGTGCAGCAGCACGGTGCTGCCGGCCTGCGCGGCAATCTGCGCGATGCCGCTGCCCATGGCGCCGGTCCCCACGACGCCCACGGTGTGGAATAGGGTTTTCATGCAACCGATTATCACGCAGGGGGTTTTGGGCAAAGCCTGTGCCAAAATCATCGGCACCGATGAAAACCACCCCGCTAGGCCAGGTTGCGCTGGCCGTCCTGATGCTGACCTCGGCACTTGGTGCCGACGCACTTTCATTGGGGCGCGCCCGTGGGGCCGCGCTGCTGGGCCGTCCGCTGGACCTGAGCATCCCGGCCCAGCTCGACGCGGGCGACGACGCAGGCTCGGTCTGTGTCGAGGCCGACGTGTTCCATGCCGACACCCGCATCGACGCCAGCCGCGTCAGCGTGCGCACCAACGCCGCCGCGGGCAGCCGCCAGGCCAGCATCCGAGTGACCTCGTCGGCCGTGGTGGACGAACCCGTGGTCACCGTGTACCTGCGTGTGGGCTGCCTCCAGAAAACCACGCGCCGCTATGTGCTGCTGGCCGACCCGCCGGCAGATGCGGCCGAACCGGTGCCGACCGTACCCACCGTTGCGCCCATGCCGTTGCCGTTGCCGGCGCCCGCAGGCGTGCCGGTCGTGTCAACCGGTGAGCGATCAGCGCCCAGCGGCGTGGCTGCCGCCGGTGCCCCGGCTTCGCTGGCGGCCCGCCTGCCCGGTCGGCGTGCGCCGCGCGAGGGCCAGTCGGCCGCGGCCTCTGTGGGGCAGCGCCCTGGGGCAGGCGGCGCGCGCGGTGAGTCGCTGCGCCTGAACCTGCAGCGCCCCAAGGCCGCCGGCAAACCACGGCTGCGCCTGGAAAGTGCCCAGTTGCCGGCCGAGCGTGTGCCCAGCCTCAAGTCTTCGCTGGCGTTGCAGGTGGCGCCGTCCGACGCCGACCCGCGGCGCGCCGAGGCGGCCGCGCTCTGGCGCGCGCTCAACGCCCAACCGCAGGAGTTGCTGCGCGACCAGCAGCGGCTGCGCGAGCTGCAGGCCGAGGCCCTGACCCTGCGCAGCCAGGCCACCAAGAGCCAGGCCACGGTGACCGACCTGCAAGGCAAGCTGCAGGAGGCCGAGGACGGGCGCTACCAAAACCCTCTGGTCTATGGGCTGGCCGCAGGCCTGCTGGCTTTGCTGCTGGGGGGCTGGTACCTGCGCCGGCGCGGTGCCGGCGCCGGCGCGGCCTGGTGGGACGTGCGGCCTGCAGGTGCACCCGCCGCCGCGCGCGCTGGCCACGCCGATGAAGCCGCGTCTGCGATGGCCGCTGTGTCGCCGGTGCGGGCCGGGCTGGCTGCCCCAACGGCCAGCCCGTCTGCCAAGCCGGGGCCGGACATGCCAGCCAACCCGGCTGTGGCTGCAGCCACGGTGGTGCGGGCCGGGGCGATGCAGGGAAGCGACGATGTGGCCGCCCTGGCGGCGAGCCAGCGCGAAGTCAACGTGGAAGAGCTGTTCGACATTCAGCAGCAGGCCGACTTCTTCGTGTCCCTGGGGCAGGAGCACCAGGCCATCGAGGTGCTGCTCAACCACATCCGCGAGAACGCCCAGACCAGCCCGCTGGCCTATCTGGACCTGCTCAAGCTCTACCACAAGCTGGGCCACCGCACCGACTACGACGCGCTGCGTGTGGAGTTCAACGATCTCTACAACGGTCAGGTGCCCGAGTTCGACGCCTTCAGCGAACGCAGCGAGGGGCTGGAGGCCTACAACAGCGCGCTGTCGCGCATCGAGTCCCTGTGGCACACCACCAAGGTGCTGGACGTGATCGAGGAGTCGATCTTCCGCAAACCTGGCCGGTTGGCCGAAGCGTTCGATCTGGAGGCCTACCGCGAACTGCTGCTGCTGTACGCCATGGCCAAGGACATGGTGGACCGCAAGCACCTGGCGGCAGGGCCTGATTCGTCCGACCCGACCGCCTGGCCTGAGTTGTCCGGGGCCACCCCGGCCGCCGCCTCGGGCACGGCCAGCCGCCAGCCCGCTGCCGAGGCGCTGGCCTCACGGTTTTCGCAGACCACGCTGCAGCCCCTGCCCACGGCCGCAGGCGAGCGCCAGCCCGCCGCGGCGCTGGACATCGACCTGTCCAAGCCCGCGGCGCCCGAAGGTGTGGGGGTGGAAGCGTTCAGCACCCCACCCAAGGCCGGCTCGTCCGGCAGCAGCGCCTTGCTCGACTTCGACCTGTACGACGACGAGCAGCTGGACTCGGCCCTCGGGCCCAAACCCACCCCACCCCCAGGCCGCTCCTGAACCAGGCCGCGCGCAGGTGAAGCGCACCTGGCCGGGTTTGGGCGTCAGATCTGCCTCCAGCCCTTGCCAGATGGCGCCAGCGTGCTATGGAATCAGGAGCGGGTGGGCATAGGCAGGAGTGACCAAGGGGCGTGAGCAGGCCTCAACCCGGTCTTTTCAATCCTGTCTTTTCGACACGAGGGGGCCGGCTGCCCCGTCCAGGCCTTGCGGGTTCAGCGGCGGACCTGCAGGGCCCCGGGGTTGACGATGCCGCTGGGCGTGCCTTTGATGAAGTTGAGCACGTGGTCGAACGCGGTGTCGAAATAGGCCTCGTAGCTGTCCTGCTCCACGTAGCCGATGTGGGGTGTGCAGATGCAGTTCTCCAGCCGCAGCAGGGCGTGGCCCTGCAAGATGGGTTCGGTCTCGAACACGTCGACAGCCGCCAGCCCAGGGCGGCCCCGGTTGAGGGCGGCGATCAGGGCGTCGGGCTCGATCAGCTCGGCGCGTGAGGTGTTGACCAGCAGGGCCGTGGGCTTCATGCGCGCCAGGTCGTCGTGGGTCACAATGCCCTGGGTCTGCTCGTTCAGGCGCAGGTGCAGCGACAGGACGTCGCACTGCAGGAAAAAGCCCTCGCGGCTGCCCGCGGCCTCGAAGCCATCGGCCGCGGCCTGCTGGCGCGAGGCCTCCCGGCCCCAGACCAGCACCCGCATGCCGAAGGCCTTGCCGTAACCGGCCACGATCTGCCCGACCTTGCCGTAACCCCAGATGCCCAGGGTCTTGCCACGCAGCACCGAACCCAGGCCGAAGTTTGGCGGCATCGAGGCCGACTTCAGGCCCGACTGCTGCCAACCCCCATGCTTGAGGGTGCTGATGTACTGCGGCAGGCGGCGCATGGCGGCCATGGTCAGGGCCCAGGTCAGCTCAGCCGGCGCCACCGGCGAGCCCACACCCTCGGCCACAGCCACGCCGTGCTGGGTGCAGGCGGTGAGGTCGATGTGGCTGCCCACGCGGCCGGTCTGCACGATCAGCTTGAGGCGGGGCAGTTTTTCGATGAGCTGGCGCGAGATCTGGGTGCGCTCACGGATCAACACAATGACCTCGGCGTCGCGCAGGCGGACCGACAACTGGCCAATGCCCTTGACGGTGTTGGTGTAGACCTTGGCCGCGTAGGCATCGAGCTTGCTGGCGCATTTGAGCTTGCGCACCGCGTCCTGGTAGTCGTCGAGGATCACAATGTTCATTGCGCCTATTGTGCCCTGCCGACCAGGGGGAGCCGCCCGTGGCGGCGGCTGTTTCAGGGGGTGGAGCGGGCGCGCAGGGCCTGCTGCTCCTGCTGGGCGGCGCGGGCGGCCAGCCGGTCGAGCTCGGCACAGACATCGGCCATGCGGCCCGAGATCACCATGCGGCCTGCGCTGGCCGGGCGGGCGTTGCTCTCGACCATGCGCAGCACACGCAAGGCCTGGGGGCGTCGGGGTGGGCAGCTCGCCAGGGCGGGGCCGGCCAGCAGCCGCAGCGGGTTGAAAAATGCCAGTGCCATGTGACAAACCTTTACACAAGTTTCCGGTTGACGCGTGTGCAGCCCGGGGTGGGACTCACATCAGCAGGGTGTTGCGGATCAGGCCCACGGCCAGGCCTTCGATCTCGAAGGGCTCACCGGGCTGGACCACGATGGTCTGGAACTCGGGGTTCTCGGCGTGCAGCTCGATCTGGTCACGGTGACGCTGGAAGCGTTTGACCGTGACCTCGTCGCCCAGGCGCGCCACCACGATCTGGCCGTTGCGCGCATCGCGAGTGGCCTGCACGGCCAGCAGGTCGCCGTCCAGGATGCCGGCGTCGCGCATGGACATGCCGCGCACGCGCAGCAGGTAGTCGGGGCGGCGCTGGAACAGACTGCTCTCCACGCAGTAGGTCTGGTCCACATGCTCTTGCGCCAGGATCGGGCTGCCGGCGGCGACCCGGCCGATCAGCGGCAGCGTGAGCTGGGCCAGGCTCTGCAGCGGCAGGGCGAACTGCTTGATGCGCGACTCATTGAGCGAGCGCAAGGTGTCGCTTTGCAGGCGGATGCCGCGCGAGGTGCCGCTGACCAGTTCGATCACACCCTTGCGTGCCAGCGCCTTGAGGTGCTCCTCGGCGGCATTGGCCGAGCGGAAGCCCAGCTCGGCCGCGATCTCGGCACGCGTGGGCGGGGCCCCGGTACGGGTGATGGCGGTCTGGATCAGCTCCAGGATCTGGCGTTGCCGGTCGGTGAGTGCAGGGGGTTCCATCTCGACTCCAGGGTGGGGGCCTCGCCACGCGGTAGCATGTGTGCATGCAGCCGGCAGTGGTGTCTGGCTGTTTATCCAGTAACTGTATTTTTGAACAGTTTTCGGTAAATTGCAAGCGGGGTGCGGCGTGCGCGATACACAGGCTCTTGATCCACAGCCAGCGGCCGGCCGCGTGATGGTGCTGGCCACTGGCGGCACCATCGCCGGGCGTGCCAGCCAGCCGGGCGACATGCTGGGCTACACCGCGGGCCAGATCGGGGTTGAGGCGTTGCTGGCTCCGCTGGCCCCGCACCTGGGTGGCGACTGGGGGGCCGAGCAGGTGGCCCAGCTCGACAGCAAGGACATGACCCCCGGCGTCTGGTGGGCACTGGCCCAGCGCGTGGCGCACTGGCTGGCCCAGCCCGGGGTGCAGGGCGTGGTGGTCACGCACGGCACCGACACGCTGGAGGAGACCGCCTACTTCCTGCAGGCGCTGCTGCAGCCGGCCAAGCCCGTGGTGCTGGCCTGTGCCATGCGCCCGGCCACCGCCCTGGTACCCGATGGCCCGCAGAACCTAGTGGACGCGATGGTGGTGGCGCGCACGCCTGGCGCGTGTGGGGTGCTGGTGGTGTGCCAGGGGCTGGTGCACGCCGCCGAGGCGGTGCAGAAGCTGCACACGCACCGGCTTGACGCGTTTGGCTCGGGCGACGCCGGCCCGGTCGGCCAGGTCCGTGCCGGTGCCTGGCAGGCATACCGAAATTGGCCTCTAGCCCTTGCCAATTCTGGTTTGTTTGCTATTGATTCAGGAGCGTTGAGCAATGTGCCCGAGCCCGACTGGCCGCGTGTGGAGCTGGTCGACAGCCATGCCGGCCAGAGCGGCGCCGTGGTCCGGGCGCTGCTGGCCACGGCGTCAGGTCAGGGCCTGGGGACGGGGGGCGGGTCGGTCGGGCCGCTGCGTGGCCTGGTGGTGGCCGGCACCGGCCACGGCACCCTGCACCAGGCGCTGGAGGCGGCGCTGCGCGAGGCGCGCGAGGCGGGGGTGGAGATCTGGCGCAGCACGCGCTGCGTGCTGGGCACGGTGCTGGCACGGCCTGGGGATGAATGGCCGGCCAGCCCGCTGCCACCCGCCAAGGCACGGGTGGCGCTGATGCTGGCGCTGCTGGCGCGCGCGGCCTAGACGCGCAGCACCACGCAGCCGCCAAGCAGCAGGCAGGCGGTGCAGGCCAGGGTGAACAGGGCGTACTTCATGGTGGCGGGTCCTGAGGACGTTGTGGAGGGCAGGCGGCGCATCAGCCGGCCAGGGCCTGCAGGGCGCGGCCGGTGATGTCCTCGACCGAGCCCATGCCGCTGATGGCGCGGTACTTGGGGGCGGTGGCCGGGTCGGTCTTGGCCCAGGCGGCGTAGTAGTCGACCAGCGGGCGGGTCTGGGCGCTGTAGACGTCCAGGCGCTTCTTGACGGTTTCTTCCTTGTCGTCCTCGCGCTGCACCAGGGGCTCGCCGGTCACGTCGTCCTTGCCCTCGGCCTTGGGCGGGTTGAACTTGTCGTGGTAGGTGCGGCCGCTGGCCGGGTGCGAGCGGCGGCCGCCCATGCGCTCGATGTTGGCGTCGAACGGCACGTCGATCTCCAGCACGTAG
>CAZKDU010000051.1:0-10121 GCA_964551485.1 uncultured Burkholderiaceae bacterium | reverse complement strand
GTAACGCAGGTAGCTCTCGATCTGGAACTCGATCTCGCGCGTGGAGTACTTGAGTTCGATGCCCTCTCGCAGCTGGCGCCCGAACTTCTCGTTCATGACGTCGTCGCTGAGGTAGGTGATGTGGCCGATCATGCGCGCAATGCGCAGGCCCCGCTTGGGCACCACTCCGTGCTGGTAGAAGTGTCCGCCGTGGAAGTCGGGGTCGGTCACGATGGCGCGGCGCGCCACCTCATTGAAGGCGATGTTCTCGGCCGTGAGGTTGGGGGCGCTGGCCACCACCACGGCATGGCGCACGCGCTCAGGGTACTGCAGGGTCCAGCTCAGCGCCTGCATGCCGCCCAGGCTGCCGCCCATGACCGCGGCCAGGGTGCCGATGCCCAGGCGGTCGAGCAGCCGGGCCTGGGCGTGAACCCAGTCCTCCACCGTGACCACAGGAAAGTCGGCCCCGTAGACCACCCCAGTGTCAGGGTGCGCATGCATGGGACCGGTGGAGCCGAAGCACGAACCCAGGTTGTTGACGCCGATCACGAAGAAGCGGTCGGTGTCCACCGGTTTGCCAGGCCCGATCATGTTGTCCCACCAGCCCTCGCTGCGCGGCTGGCCTTCGTAGGTGCCGGCCACGTGGTGCGAAGCGTTCAGCGCATGGCAGACCAGCACCACGTTGGACTTGTCCGCGTTGAGCCGGCCATAGGTCTCGTACGCCAGCGAATAGCCGTGAAGGCTCGCACCGCTTTGCAGGGCAAGCGGCTCGGCAAAATGCATGAGCTGTGGCGTGACGATCATGGCAACAAAAAACCCGGCGCCGCTAAAAACGAGGCCGGGTGAGGACGCAAACCAGTCGGTCTTTAGCGGTATTTTTTAAGCGCCCGCAAGCGAAAGCAAATCGGCGCTGCTTTCAGTATATCAATACCCTGCGCTCGCCTGTCCGTGATCCGCACCGGCCTTTGACCCCATCCTCGGGAACTCCCTGAAGGGCTGCTGCTTGCTTTGCCCACCACATTGGCCACAATCGCCTGTCATGGGCAGAGCTGCGCCACCTGACCTGTTCCGTGACAATGCCCGGACGCCGGCACATCTGTCCATGCGCTTGGCGCTTTGCGATCCACACCACATCCACAACAAGAGGCCTCACCATGAAAACCCTCCACCGCCTGATGGCGACCACCTGTTTCGGACTTGCCGCATTGGGTGCGGCACATGCCAGCCCCATGGCCGAATTTGATGCCGTGTTCAACCGGTGCAAGGCCCACTATGCCGGCCGGGTCGCGGGCGAGGTCACCGTGGGTGATGTGGCTGGCACCTGGACACGCCGCGTCGGCACCAACCACAAACTGGACTTCACCGCCCAGGAAGGCAGGCGGCCGGAGCAGTCCACCGCCACGATCACGATCGAGTTGACCGAGCAGCTGGCATCGGCCAACACCGAGGCCGACGCGCGCCGCCTGGGCGCGTCCTCCGACAGCTCGGGCACCCGCACGCTGACCCAGCTCGAATTTGGCTACCAGCCCTACGGCGGCTGGGTCACGCGCAGCGCCTACGTTCGCGCAGAGACCAAGCCCAGGAATGCAGCCCTGTGGGGCCCTCCGTCGGAAACCCGGCTGGACCGCAGCGCCCTTCTGGCAGCCAATGAGTTCTGGCGAGGTTGCGTTCAGTAAGGCTCGGCCACCCCCCGCCCGGAATGCGCCAACGTGGGGAAGTCCCATGTTGGCGCATTTTTTGCTTGATTTTGGTGCGATTTGCTGAAAAATCCATTTCACGCACCAAACAAGTTCAATTTCTCCAAAGAGGGGTCTATGGAAGCACTCAAACAGGGCGCGGACGCTCTGTTCATTCTGTTGGGCGGCATCATGGTGCTCGCCATGCATGCCGGCTTTGCATTTCTGGAACTGGGCACGGTCCGCAAAAAGAACCAAGTCAATGCCCTGGTCAAAATCCTGGTGGACTTCTCGGTGTCCACCGTCGCCTACTTCGTGGTGGGCTACAGCGTGGCCTACGGCACCAGCTTCTTCGTCGGCGCCGAGCAGCTCGCGGCCAAGAACGGCTACGAGCTGGTGCGCTTCTTTTTCCTGCTGACCTTCGCCGCGGCCATCCCCGCCATCATCTCCGGAGGCATTGCCGAACGCGCCAAGTTCTGGCCCCAGCTGCTGGCCACGGCCATCATCGTGGGCCTGGTCTACCCGTTGTTCGAGGGTGTGGCCTGGAACCAGCATTTCGGCGTCCAAGCCTGGATCAAGGCCGTGACCGGCGACGAGTTCCATGACTTCGCCGGCAGCGTGGTGGTGCACGCCGTGGGCGGCTGGCTCGCCCTGCCTGCCGTGCTGTTGCTTGGAGCACGCAGCAACCGCTACCGCAAGGACGGCTCGCTGAGCGCGCACCCTCCCTCCAACATCCCGTTCCTGGCGCTGGGTGCCTGGGTGCTGTGTGTGGGCTGGTTCGGCTTCAACGTGATGAGCGCCCAGACCCTGGACAAGATCTCCGGTCTGGTCGCACAACGGCCCGCTGGCCGGCCTGGTGGCCGTTTGCGCTGGCTCGGACCTGATGCACCCGCTGGGTGCCCTGGTGGTGGGCGGTGTTGCCGGTGCGATCTTCGTGGTCATGTTCACCCTGACCCAGAACCGATGGAGGATCGACGACGTGCTCGGCGTCTGGCCGCTGCACGGGCTGTGTGGCACCTGGGGCGGCCTGGCCGCAGGCCTGTTCGGCAGCCAGGCCCTGGGTGGCCTCGGTGGGGTCAATGTATCGGCCCAGCTGCTCGGCACCGCCATGGGCCTGGCCTGGGCCCTGCTCAGCGGCCTGCTGGTCTACGGGCTGCTGCGCGCCACCCTGGGACTGCGGCTCAGCCAGGAAGAGGAGTTCGAGGGCGCCGACCTGTCCATCCACAAGATCGGCGCCACGCCCGAGCGCGAAGTCAACTGGTGAGCACCGGCACGGGGCCGGCCCCGGGCGCACGCAGCAGGCCGTCGGCCCACCAGCTGGCCAGCAGCTCGCTGTAGGCCTGGGGCTCCCTCAGCACCGGGTCGTCGAGCAGCACGGCGCTGGCTTCGGCCAGCGACTGCCCGGCCAGCAGGTGCTGCAGCAAGCGCGCCTCGCCCGGCCCCAGGGTCTTGAAATGCGGCTGCAGGCCCTTGCGCCAGACCGCCAGCACCCGGGGCTCGGCCAGGGCATGGGGTGGCGGCACCTCCTGGTCGGCGTCGATGGCCTGCCACAGCTGCACCACGTTGGTGGTGATGGGACGCAGGCGCAGGCTGGGGTGGGCCGGGGCCGCCTGGTGCAGCCACCCGTGGCCCGGGTCGGCCGCCACCAGCGCGGCATCGAGCGCGGCCACGTCCGGTCCGTCGAAACAGGTGCGCAGGTCGACATCGAGCTGCGCCAGTTCGTGCAGCTCGGGGTTGTGCGGATAGTGCGCGCGCAGGGTCTCAGGAAAGTCCAGGCCCCAGCGCCCCAGGCGCCGCGTCTGCGGCGGGTGCCGCACCGCGTGCTCGCGTGCCAGCGGGTCGAACAGCTCGTCGCCCAGGTAGCTCAAGGTCTTGCTGTATGTGTCGGCCAGCACCTCGGCCAGGCGCGCGCGGTAGGCGTTGTGGTAGATGCCCAGGCGCCGTCCGGCCTGGGCTGGGCCGCTGTCGCGCAGGCAGGGCGCCACGGCGCTGCCGGCCAGGGCCTCGTGTGGCCCGAGCACGGCCGCCACCAGCTGGCGCTGCAGCTCGGGCAGGGCCGGCCCGGCCACCGGCACCCGGGGCCAGGCATCGGTGCGCCACACCGCCGCCGGCCCGCGCGCGGGCACAGGGCCAACCACCGGATTCTGCGCCCGGGCAGCCACGGCGCGGGCCCGGGCCAATTCGTCCAGCAGTTCCGGCAGGGGCGGGATGTGGTCGTCGCGCTCGATCATGGCCGCCACCGGGCCGAAGCGCCGGCAGGCCTCGGCGTACAACGCCCAGACCGGCTCGGCCACCGGATGGTCATGGGTGTCGATGATGCAGTCGCCCTGGTGCGAGTGGCCGGCCAGGTGGATCTGCTGCACCCGCCCGGCCGGCAGACCCTCAAGGTAGCGCAGCGGGTCGAAGCCATGGTTGACGCTGCTCACGTAGACGTTGTTGACGTCCAGCAGCAGCAGGCAGTCCGCGGCCTCGGCCACGTGCGAGAGGAACTCCCATTCGGCCACGGCATCGTGGGCGAATGCCATGTAGCTGGAGACGTTCTCGATCACCAGGCGCCGCTGCAGCACGTCCTGCGCGCGCCGGATCTGGGCCACCACATGGCATGCCGCTTCCTCGGTATAAGGCAGCGGGTACAGGTCGTGCAGCTGGGTCGGGCCAGGGCCGATCCAGCACAGGTGGTCGGACACCCAGAGCGGCTCGATGCGGTCGGCCAGGGCCTTGACCTGGCGCAGGTAGGCCAGGTCGGGGCCCGCGGGCGCGGCCCCGATGGACATGGCCACGCCGTGCATGGCCATGGGGTGGTCGCGGCGGATGCGGTCCAGCATCACCAGCGGCTTGCCGCCCTCGACCAGGTAGTTGTCGGTGATGACTTCCAGCCAGTCCACCGGCTGGGGCGTGGCCAGGAAATCGGCATAGTGCGCGCTGCGCAGGCCCAGCCCGAAACCGGCCGAGGGCGTGCACACGCTGGAGGAACTGGTCATTGCAGCACCCCCGAGGCGTGGCCCGGCCCACACAGGCCCGGACCCACCCCGGGGCAAGGGGCTCAGATGTCGCCGATCACCCCGCCCTTGCTCAGGCACTGGCTGGCACTCAGGGCCTTGAAGCCATGGCCCTTGCAGGCGTTCTGGCCCTTGCAGCTGTGCTCGGCGGTCTTGCAATCGCTGTTTCCCTTGCAATCGTGCACACTGTAGCAATGCACCTTGTCGCTGGCGGCCACGGCCTTGCCACTGGAGCCCTTGGGGGCATCGGCAGCAAACGCGGTGGTGGCCAGGGCCAGGGTGGCGGCCGTCATGGCCAGGGAAGCAGCGGTTTTGATGGAAGAGGGCACCATGTCGAGACTCCTGAATCGGTGGATTAAAGGGAATGGCCACAAGTCCCGGTGGGTCCGTGACTCGTGGTGAGGATTGGTCTGTCCAGGCCCGCACTTCTTACACAACCATTCGCTGATTTCGCGACGACATGCCAACCTCTCTTGCCCGCTGGACCCGTCGCCACTTCTGTAGCGCCACGCTCGGCAGCGGCTGGGCCCTGACCCAGCCAATGGCATGGGCCGGCGAGCGCTGGAACGTGGAGGTGGTGTTCACGCAGAACACCCCGCCTGCGCTGCAGTACCTCTGTGAGCGCTGGATCGAGCGCTCAGCCCAGGCCGTGCAGGCCTACCTTGGTCGGTTCCCGTTTTCAGCCACGCGCCTGATCGTGAGCACCAGCCCGGGCGAGGGTGTGCAGTCGGGCCTGACCTTCGACGGCCCGCCACCCACGGTGCGGGTGCGGGTGGGCCTGGCCACCAGCGAGGCGCAGCTGCGTGACGATGGGGTCATGGTGCACGAGATGCTGCACCTGGCCCTGCCCGAGTTGCCGCGCCAGCACAACTGGTTCCACGAGGGCGTGGCCACCTATGCCGAAATCATGGCCCGTGCCCAGGCGCGCTACACCAGCCCGGCACTCGCCTGGCAGCAGCTGTGGCGCGGCCTGCCCAAGGGGCTGCCGCTGCCGGGTGACAACAGCGGACTCGATGGCCACCAGGCCTGGGGCCGGATCTACTGGGGCGGCACCTTGTTTTGCCTGCTTGCTGACCTGGGCCTGCGCCGTCAAACGCGAAATCGGCATGGTCTGCAGGACGCGTTGCGCGCGCTGGTGCGCGAAGGCAGTCACTATGGCCAATCGCGCCCGCTGGACGCGCTGCTGCGCGAAATGGACCAGGCCGCGGGCACACCGGTCCTGACAGAGCTCTATGGGCGCATGAAAGACCAACCCTACCAAGCCGACCTGGCAGCCTTGTGGCAAGAACTCGGGGTGCAGGAGCACCAAGGGCGGCTTCTGCTGCTGGACAGTGCCCCTGGCGCGGCCATGCGCCGGGCCATCGACGGCAGCACCTGACCTCCGGTGCGGCCCCAAGTCAGCGGCCCGGCGTGCGCGCGTTGGGCAGGGCACGGTCCAGCGACCAGGACCCGCTGCCGAACACCGCCAGCCCAGCCAGCAGTGCCCCCCAGAACACATGCTGCTGCAGAGCCGCAGGGGCGATCTCCGCCAGCGACACCACGGCCACCGCGTTCACCACGGACAGCCCCAGCGCCGGCACCCGGCTGCCCAGCCCCAGCACCAGCAGCACGGGCAGCACCAGTTCGCCGGTGGTGCCCATCAGCGCAGCCACGGCCGGTGGCAGCACGGGCACCTGGTACTCGTCGGTGAACAGGGCCAGGGTGGTGTCCCAGTCACGGACCTTGGTGAGCCCGGACAGGAAGAACACCTGGGCCACGTAGAGGCGGGCGGCCAGGGCCGCCAGCGGGCGCAACGCATCCAGGCCGCGGTTCAGCAGCTGGTTGGCCAATTGCAGGCGTTGCCACAGCAATGGTGATGAAGAAGACTTATCCATGGTGCATGTCCTCGGGTGGGCGTGGAAAGGCCGCCGTGACCAGGCCGCTGTGCACGGCCTGGTTCAACCAGCGGGAAAAATCGAACTCAGGGGCTGCGGCCAGCGCTTGCGCCAGGGCATCGGCCAGGGAACACCCGGCCGCCAGGGCCTGCACCAGCGCCGGCTCGCCGGCGTCTGCGGCACGTAGGCAGGGTTTCAGGCCCTGGCGCCAGACCAGGGCGGTTTCCGCCACCGGGCCTTGCAGGCGCTCGCGCAGCCGGGCCCAGGCCCCACTGGCCTCCGGAACCTCGGGCCCGCCCAGCCGGTGGGCCTCGATCAGGCTGACCACCGGCCAGGGGGACGGGCGGCAGCAGGTGCCCGGGGCCAGCCTCAGTCCCACCAGTTCAGGTGCCAGCTCGACCAGGCAGGCCAGCGAGGCCAGGTCGGCCACGGCATCGGGGGCGGTGGCAGCCTGGTGCAACGCCCATTCCACCCGGGCCACATCTGCCAGGTAGGTTTCGTCGGCCAGGCTCGGGGCCGTGGCCAGGAATGCGGGCAGGGCGTCCCCCCACTGGGCCAGGTCACCACGCCCAGGGGGGTGGCGCTGCCAGAAATCACTGGCCAGGGCGGCAAAGCTGGTTTCGCTCAGCAGGGCCTGCACCGTGGGAAAAACCGCAGTCAGGGCACGCTGGGCCGTGCCCAGGGCGTTCTGGCGGTAGGCCCGCAGCCCCAGGGCACCCCGTTCCGGCCCCTGGACCAGGTGGCCAGCCAGCAGGCACCCGGCCTGGGCAGCGTCGGGCAGCAGCAGGGCCTTCAGCAAGGTGACCTGCAGCCGGGCGAGTGGCGTTGCCCCGGCGCTCATGCCATTCGCTCCCGAGCCTGGCGGGCCTGATCGAGCAGCACCGGCAATGGCGGCAGTTCGTGATCCCATTCGATCAGGGTGGGGGTGGGGCCGAAGCGCGCCAGCGCCTCGGTGTAGAGCTGCCAGACCGGCTCGCAGACCGGGCTGCCGTGGTCGTCGATGACCAGGGGTCCGCTGTCATTGTGGCCAGCGAGGTGGATCTCCCCGACCAGGCCCTGTGGCAGCACCGCCAGCCAGGCCCGGACCTGGGCTTGTGCAACGGACGGGTCGGCCTGCTCGTTGCGGGCATTGACGTACAGGTTGTTCACGTCCAGCAGCAGCTGGCAACCGGTGCGCCGGGCCAGCTGGGCCAGGAACTCGGGCTCGCTGCAATCGTCCCCGGCCCAGCGCAGGTAGGCCGAGAGGTTCTCGACCAGCAGCGGCCGCTGCAGACGCTCCTGGACCCGCTGCACATTGGCACAGAGCACGTCCAGGGCCTGGGCGTTGAAAGGCAGGGGCAGCAGGTCGGCGGCGTGCACCGCCGGGTGAGGGGCCACGGCGCCATGGGTGAAGCAGGCGTGGTCGGACACCCACCGCGGCTCGGTGCGCTCCACCAGCCGCGCCAGTTGGTCCAGGTGCCAGGGGTCGACCCCGGCCGCCGACCCCAGCCCCAGACCAACGGCATGCAGGCTCAGCGGGTACTCGGCACGCACCTGGTCCAGCACACGCAGGGCCGCCCCGCCCTCGCCGAAGAAGTTCTCGGCATGCACCTCCACAAAACCCAGGGCCGGCCGGGTCTCGAGCAGTTCGGCCCAGTGCGCGTGGCGCAGGCCGATGCCAACCGGGGCGCTGCCGTGGGTCATGGCGGGGCGTGGGCGGGTGGCGTGGGGCTCAGCCCTTCTTCGCGGCCTTGGCTTCGGCCGCGGTCAGCCCCTTGAGGCCCTTGCACGTGCCCTTGGCCACGTACTTCCATTCGCCCGCATCGTCGCTGAGCGTGGACTGGCCGGCACACGAGTGCGAGCCCGACAGGTTGGCACAGTCGTTCTGACCGGCCTTGGCGATGCCGTAGCATTTTTCCTTGCCCGACTCCTGGGCCCAGGCCGGGGTGGACACGAGGGCGGTGGACAGCAGGGACGCGGCAGCGGCGGCGATCATGGCACGTTGGTTCATGGGAACACTCCTGTGGGTCAAACGGTTGAATCAAAAGGTTGAAACACCGGTGCGGCTCAGGTCGAACCGCACCGATGCCATTTTGGTCGCATGGCGCCGGCATTCCTTACAGTGTTTGCATGGTGCCGCGTGATCGGCGCGCTACCATTGCCACCACCATGGCCTTCGAAGACCAGCTTGTTGAACACCGCGGCTACCTGCTGCGATTTGCGCGCCTTCAGCTGCGCGATGAAGCCGCGGCCGAGGACGCGGTGTCGGAGACCCTGCTGGCCGCATTGACCAAGCCCCAGTCGTTCGGCAACCGCTCGCAGCTCAAGACCTGGCTGATCGGCATCCTCAAGCACAAGGTGCTGGACAGCCTGCGCCTGCGCATGCGCCAGGTGACGCTGGACGGCGACCCGGACGACGCCCACGACGAGCTGGAGGCCCTGATGTTCAAGGCCGACGGCCACTACGCCCAGCCACCCTCGGACTGGGGCAACCCCGAGCAGGCACTGGGCTCGCGCCAGTTCATCCAGGTGCTGGAGGCCTGCACCGAGAAGCTGCCGCCGACCATGGGCCGGGTGTTCCTCATGCGCGAGTGGCTGGAGCTCTCCTGCGAAGACATCTGTAAGGAACTCCAGCTGACCTCGACCAACCTGTACGTCCAGCTGCACCGCGCCCGCCTGCGCCTGCGCGAATGTCTGGAGCTGAATTGGTTTGGAAACCCCGCTCGCCCCGCCCCATGATGTTGTTACGCCGCACGTGCCGAGAAGTTGCCGCCCTGCTGATCCGCCGGGAAGACCAGGCGTTGCCTCTGGCCGATCGGCTGGCCCTGCGCCTGCACCTGCTGGCTTGCCAGGCCTGCCCGGTGTTCGAGCGCCAGGTGTTGACCATGCGCAATGCCATGCGCCAATGGCGCCACTACAGCAACCAAGACCACGACACGGCGCCATGACGCGCCCAAAAAGCCCTGGCTTCAGGGCCTGCTTGTGGTTTCCCCTGAAAAAAACGCTTGCCTTTTTGACTCAAATCTGACGCATAATGATTTTGCTGGGTTTCCGGGTGTTTTCCGAACCCTGCTTTATCTGGTGATCGGTACGTTTCGCGCGACACAGCGGGTTTTGGTTTGTTGTGCTTTCGGGACTCCATCGCTTTTTTCTGTGGTTATTGAGGAGTCCCTAGATGGGCAACAAACTGTACGTCGGCAATCTGCCTTATTCCGTGCGTGATAGCGACCTGGAACAGGCCTTTGGCCAGTTCGGCGCTGTGACCAGTGCCAAGGTCATGATGGAGCGCGACACCGGTCGCTCCAAAGGCTTCGGCTTCGTGGAAATGGGCAGCGACGCCGAGGCGCAGGCCGCCATCAATGGCATGAACGGCCAATCTCTGGGCGGCCGCAGTGTGGTCGTGAATGAGGCCCGCCCGATGGAAGCCCGTCCCCCGCGCACCGGTGGTGGCGGCTTCGGCGGCGGTGGTGGTGGCGGCTACGGCGGTGGTCGCCGTGAAGGCGGCGGCGGTTACGGCGGCGGCGGTGGTGGCTACGGTGGTGGCCGCCGCGAAGGCGGTGGCGGCGGTGACGGTGGCTTCCGCAGCCCCTACGGCTCCGGCCCGCGCGGCGGTG
>CAZKDU010000050.1:0-10502 GCA_964551485.1 uncultured Burkholderiaceae bacterium | reverse complement strand
GTCTGCCCCTGGAACAAGTTCGCCCGGCGCAGCGCCTTGCCCGACTTCGACGAACGCGCCGGCCTGACCGGGGCGCAGCTGGCCACGCTGCTGGCCTGGGACGAGGCGGCGTTTTTGCGCCACACCGAGGGCAGTGCGATCCGTCGCATCGGCCACGAGCGCTGGCGCCGCAACCTCGCGGTGGCGGCCGGCAACGCGCGGCGCCTGGGCGAGCCGCCGGGCCTGCGCGCGGCCCTGTTGGCCTGCGCCACGGACCCGAGCGCGCTGGTGCGCGAGCACGTGGCCTGGGCGCTGGCCCAGGGCCCGGCACAGAGTTGGTGAGGGAGGCTGAGGAGGCCACCAGGTCGGTCCGCGCCCCGGCCAGGCGCCATGGCGGCCGCTGGAGTGGCGGGCCTGGCCATCGGGGGGGGCCGGCGCGGTCGGGCTGGCCGGCCCGCTCAGTGCGGCAGACTCAGGGCCAGCGGCAGGCTGAACACCGCCAGCAGGGTCGACAGCGTCACCAGGGCCGCGACGTAGGCGCCGTTGTAGCCCATGCGCGCGGCCAGCACGTAGCAGCTGGAGGCGGTGGGCAGGGCGCTGAAGGCCAGCAGCACCGTGGCCTGCGGCGGGCTCAGCGCCAGCAGCCAGGCCAGGGCCCAGGCCACCAGCGGCAGCAGCGCGTGGCGGATGGCCAGCACCGCCACGGCCAGGGCCTTGCCGTGCACCAGGCTGCCGAGCTGCATGCCGGCGCCCGCGGCCATCAGGCCCAGGGCCAGCGAGGCGGCGCCCAGGCGCTGCACCGTGGGTTCGAGCCAGCTCGGCATGGCAAAGCCCAGCAGGTTGGCCAGCAGGCCACTGGCGGTGCCAATGATCAGCGGGTTGCGCAGCAGTTCGCGGCCGAAGCCGCGCCGCGCGTGGCGCGCCATGGGCCAGACCGCGGCCACGTTGAACAGCGGCACGCAGACGCCGATCAGCACGGCGATCAGCACCAGGCCCTGGGGCCCGGCCAGGCGCTCGGCCAGCGCCAGGGCAATGAAGGAGTTGAAGCGGAACGCCACCTGGGCGCTGGCGGCGTGCTCGCGCGCGTCGAAGAACCGGCCCAGCCCGGGCAGGTGGGGCAGGGCGTAGGCTAGGCCGATGCCGCTGAGCCCGGTGAGCAGGCCGGCCGTGATCAGGTGCGAGGCGGCGCCCAGGTCCAGCGGGCTCTTGACGATGGAGTGGAACAGCAACACTGGGAACAAGAAGTAGTAGACCAGGCTCTCGACCTTTTCCCAGACGCTGCGGTCGAGCGCGGTGAAGCGGCAAAGCAGCCAGCCGCACAGGATCAGCGAGAAGTCGGGGAACAGCAGTTGGGCGAAGTTCACGTGGCCAGCATAAATCGGTTGTCGGGGAAAAACCCTAGGTGATGACCACATGCGGGCCCGGGAAGGCGCTGCTAGGATGTAAGTTGCCTGAAAGCATCGGGTTCGGGCAACCCGTCCAACCACTGTGCCTTGAGGGCCTATGGAAAGTGAGAACACCATGAAAACACCCCGCCGCATCGTTGCTGTGCTCCTGTCCGCTGCCTTGGCCATGTCCGCCGGGCTGGCCCAGGCGGCGTCCCTGGAGGGGCAGCAGTTCGACGACAGCGCCAAGGTGGGCGACGCCACGCTGCACCTGAACGGCCTGGGCCTGCGCAGCATCCTGTTCATCAAGGTCTATGTGGCCGGCCTGTACGTGCCCGAAAAGGCCGGCAATGCCGCCGCCATCCAGTCACAGAAGGGCCCCAAGCGCATGGAGCTGCGCCCGCTGCGCGACACCGACGCCGCAGACTTCAAGAAAGCCATGGTCGGTGGCTTGAAGAACAACGCCACCGACCCCGCCTTTGCCCAGATGGCCCCCGCGGTCAAGCAGCTCGAGGGCGTGGTCGACATGGTGGGCAACCTGAAGAAGGGCGACGTGATCGTGATCGACTTCATCCCCGGCCGTGGTGTCACCATTGCGCTCAACGGCAGCGTCAAGGGCACGGCGATCCCGGGCGACGACTTCTCCAGCACGCTGCTGGCGATCTTCATCGGTGAGCAGCCGGTGGACGCCAAACTCAAGAAGGGTCTGCTCGGCGCGAGCTGACCCACCCCCGGCCTGCCGGGGCTTGTTACCATCCGGCGTGCCCGCTGCGTGAGTGGGCACGCGTGAGTTGAACCGCTAGAAAAGGCCGACCATGACCCTGCACCGCCGCCTTCTTTCCCTCACCCTGGCCCTGGTGGCCGGTGGAGCCGCTGCCGACAGTTACCCGAACAAGCCGATCCAGCTGCAGGTGCCGTTTGCGCCCGGGGGCACCACCGACATCATTGCCCGCACCATTGCCGACCCGCTGGGCAAGGCCCTGGGGCAGCCGGTGGTGGTGGTCAACAAGGCCGGCGGCGGGGGCGTGATCGGCGCCAACGAAACCGCCAAGGCGCCGGCCGACGGCTACATGCTGGGCGTGGCCACGGTGTCGACCACGGCGGCCAACCCGGCCATCAACAGCCGCATCCCGTACCACCCGATCACCGACTTCACGCCCATCGTCAACATCGCGGCCACGCCCAACGTGATCGCGGTGCACCCGAGCTTTCCGGCCAAGGACTACGCCGGTTTCCTGGCCGAGCTGAAGAAGGCGCCGGGCAAGTACTCGTACTCGTCGTCGGGCACCGGGGGCATCGGCCACCTGCAGACCGAGCTGTTCAAGAACCTCTCGGGCACCTTCATCACCCACATCCCGTACCGTGGCGCTGGGCCGGCGCTCAACGACACGGTGGCTGGCCAGGTGCCGATGATTTTCGACAACCTGCCTTCGGCCCTGCCGTTCATCAAGGACAACCGGCTCGTGCCCATTGTGGTGGCCGCGCCGCAGCGCCTGGCGGTGCTGCCCAACGTGCCGACCTTCAAGGAGGTCGGGCTGGAGCCGGTGAACCGCATGGCGTACTACGGCATCTACGGCCCCAAGGGCCTGCCGCGCGAGGTGGTGGACAAGGTCAACGCCGGGGTGCGCAAGGCCCTGGAGGACCCGGCCGTGCGCAAGCGCATCGAGGACACCGGCTCGCTGATCGTGGCCAACACGCCCGAGCAGTTTGCGGCCCAGATCAAGGCCGAGTACGAGGTCTACAAGCAGGTGGTCGAGCAGCAGAAGCTCAAGCTTGACTGAGCTGCGGCCTGCGTCCGCCCGTGAGTCGATGGCGACGGGCATCGACGCCTTCACCGACGCGCTGTGGCTGGAAGAAGGCCTGTCGCGCAACACCCTGGACGCCTACCGGCGTGATCTGACGCTCTATGCTGGCTGGCTCGGTACGCAAGGCCGGGCCCTGCTCGACACCCGGCTGCAGGACCTGCAGGCGTACTTTGCGGCGCGCCATGCCCAGACCCGGGCCACCACGGCGAACCGGCGCCTGACGGTGTTCCGCCGCTTCTTCCGCTGGGCCCTGCGCGAAGGCCTGGTGCACGCCGACCCCACGTTGGAACTGTTGGCGGCCAGGCAGCCGCTGCGAGTGCCCGCGACTCTGAGCGAGGCCCAGGTCGAGCGCCTGCTGGCCGCACCCGACGTGGGCACGCCCCTGGGCCTGCGCGACCGCGCCATGCTGGAGCTGCTCTACGCCAGTGGCCTGCGTGTGAGCGAACTGGTGGGGCTGAAGGTGGTGCACCTGGGCCTGCAGGAGCATGTGCTGCGCGTGCTGGGCAAGGGCAACAAGGAACGGCTGGTGCCGTTTGGGGCGGTGGCGGCACAGTGGCTCATGCGCTACCTGGCCGAGGCGCGGCCGGCGCTGCTGGCCGGCCAGGCCAGCGACGACCTGTTCGTGACCAGCCGTGGGCGGCAGCCGGGCACGGCCATGACCCGCGTGATGTTCTGGGTGACGGTGAAGAAGCACGCACGCCAGGCCGGCATCCAGGCGCCGCTGTCGCCGCACACCCTGCGCCACGCGTTCGCCACCCACCTGCTGAACCATGGCGCCGACCTGCGTGCCGTGCAGATGCTGCTCGGGCACGCGGACATCAGCACCACCACCATCTACACCCACGTGGCGCGCGAGCGCCTCAAGGCCCTGCACGCCGAGCACCACCCGCGCGGCTGAGCGCGCGGCCCGCCGGGCTCAGTGTTTGGAGGCCAGCAGGCCGTGCTGCAGCGCGTACTGCATGAGCTGGGCCGCGTTGTCGATCGACAGCTTGCGGTAGATCTGGGTCTGGTGGTTGTAGATGGTCTTGGGGCTTAGGTGGAAGTCCTCGGCCAGCTGCTTGACCGACAGGCCCAGCGCCAGGTGCTGGAAGATGATGAACTCGCGCTGGCTCAGCTGGGTGTGCGGGGGCTGCTCGGCCGGTTCCTGGGCCACCAGCACCTGGATGTCCGGCGAAAGGTGGCGGCGCCCGGTGGCCACGGCGCGGATGGCGTCGCACAGCTCCTCGGGGGCGCTGCGCTTGGACACGTAGCCGGTGGCGCCCGAGGCCAGCACCTGCTGCACCATGGCGGCGTTGTCGTGCATGGAAAACACCAGCACCGCGAGCTGCGGGCAGCGCAGCCGGATGCGGCGCAGCGCGTCGAGCCCGCCGCGGCCGGGCATGGAGAGGTCGAGCACCAGCACGTCGGCGGTGTGCTGGCAGAACCACTGGTAGGCGTCTTCGCCGGTTTCGCATTCGGCGACCACGCTGATGTCGGGTTCCAGCGACAGCAGGCGACGGTAGCCGGAGCGGACCACAGGGTGGTCGTCGGTGATGACGACTTGGATGGGCATGTCGGGAAAATTTCCTGGGTGAGTTGGCCTGGGGCTGGGGGAAACTCGCGGCTTTACATAAAGAAGAGACAAGTTGTCACCATGAACAACCAGCAGTTTGCACAACAATCCAGGCCCAGCTTTCGCGTCAAGCTGTTGACGATGGCGCTATTGTCCACTTTCGGTGGCACGGCCATCGCACAAGACGCCAGCCTGGAGAGCGTCACCGTGATCGGCACCACGCCCTTGCCTGGACTGGGCCTGACCAAGGAGCAGATCCCCGCCAACGTGCAGAGCGCCACGGCTGAAGACATCCGCCGCAGCGGCGCGCAGGACGTGGCGGACTTCATGAACCGCCAGCTCGGCAGTGTGCATGTCAACGACACGTCGGGCAACCCGCTCACCCCCGACCTCAACTACCGCGGCTTCACGGCCTCGCCCTTGCTGGGCACGCCCCAGGGCCTGTCGATCTACGTGGACGGCGTGCGCATGAATCAGCCGTTCGGTGACGTGGTGAGCTGGGACCTGATTCCGCGCGCTGCCATCTCCAACCTGAGCCTGATCCCGGGGTCCAACCCCTTGTTTGGTCTGAACACCCTGGGTGGCGCCGTGGCCATTGACACCAAGGATGGGCTGCGCAATCCGGGCACGGCGATCCAGTTGCTGCTGGGCAGCCACAACCGCCGCAGTGTCGAGCTGGAGCATGGGGGCTCCAACAGCAAGGGCCTGCATTGGTACACCACGGCCAACCTGCACAAAGACGATGGCTGGCGCACGGATTCACCAACCCGGTTGGGTCAATGGTTCGGCAAGCTGGGGTGGAAGGATGGCAAGGGGTTCGTCAACGCCGCCCTGAGTTATGCCGACAACGAGCTGTATGGCAACGGCTTGCAGGAGCAGCGCATGCTGGCGCGTGACTACGCAAGCAGCTACACCAAACCCGACATCACCAATAACAAGTCCTGGATGCTCAACCTCACGGGGTCGCGTGAGGTGGCGCCGGACACCTTGTTTTCTGGCAACCTCTACTACCGGCGTTTGCGCACCTCCACCCTCAACGGTGACATCAACGAAGGTGCTCTGGACCAGGCGGTGTACCTGAATGCGGCCGACCGCACGTATTTGATCAACCTGCCGGGCAACCCCTACAAGCTGTCTTCCAGCTACACCGAAAACGCTGCCAACACCCCGTTCCCGTTCCTGCGCTGCATTGCCCAGGCCTTGCAAAATGACGAGCCGGGCGAAAAGTGCACGGGCCTGCTGAACCGCAGCAACACCACACAAAGCAACTACGGGGCATCGGGGCAGTTCTCATTCCTGGGCAACCTGGGCGCGCACCGCAACCAATTCGTGCTGGGTGGTGCCTGGGACCGCAGCCGCACCAACTTCCGCCAGACCACCCAGCTTGGGTACCTGAACCCTGACCGCAGTGTGACGGGCATCAACGCTTATGCCGATGGCGTGACGGGGGGGGACGTTGATGGCGAGCCGTTTGACAACCGAGTGAATCTCGATGGCCGCACGCGCACCTACAGTGTCTTTGCCAGCAACACCACCAGCTTCGGCAAGGCGTGGCACATGACGTTGGCAGGCCGCTACAACCGCACCCAGGTCGACAACAGTGACCGCATCAACCCCGGGGGGGGCATCAACTCTCTCGATGGCCACCACACCTTCAGCCGCTTCAACCCCGCGTTTGGCCTGGCTTATGCGCCTTCGAGCAGCTGGGGGGCTTACATGGGGTACAACGAGGCCAGCCGCACCCCCACCTCGATCGAGCTGGGTTGTGCCAACCCAGACAATGAGTGCAAGCTGCCGAACGCCATGGCCGGAGACCCGCCGTTGAACCAGGTGGTGACCAAGACCATCGAGGCAGGGCTGCGCGGAAAGCTGTCGCCTGGGGTGTCGTGGAACGTGGGCGTGTTCCGTGCCGAAAACTACGATGACATCTTGTTTGTGGCCGGCAGCACCCCTGGCTATGGCTACTTCAAGAACTTTGGCAAAACCCGCCGCCAAGGCCTGGAAATGGGCCTGAACGCGGCGGCCACCCGCTGGAGTGCAGGGGTCAACTACACCTATCTGGATGCGACATTCCAGACGGCGGACAGCTTCAGCGCCAACTCCAACAGCAGCAACAGTGCTGCCCTGGCAGGAGCGCCAGGCTTGGAAGGCAGTGTGAATGTGCGTCCAGGAAATCGGCTGCCTTTGACGCCGCGCCACCTGTTCAAGCTCTATGCGGATTACCGCGTGACCACCGCGTGGCGAGTCGGGGCCAATGTGATCGCGACCAGCAACGCGATTGTGCGTGGCAACGAAAACAGCCAGCACCAGGCCGATGGCAGGTTTTATTTGGGTTCGGGCGAATCCCAGGGTTTCGCCATCATGAACCTGACCACCAACTACAGCGCCACGCCGCAGCTGGAGCTTTTTGGCCAGGTCAACAACGTGTTCGATCACCGCTATTCGACCGGGGGGCAGCTGGGGGCCACCGGGTTTGATGCGAATGGAAACTTCCAGGCGCGCCCATTTGGTGGCTCGGCCGCGGCGGGTTTCCCGTTGCAGGGCTCCACCTTCTACGCCCCTGGGGCGCCGCGTTCGATCTGGGTGGGGTTGCGGTACTGGCTCGACAAACCCAGCCGTCCGTGACCGGTTGACCGCGCCGATGCCTTGAACGGGCCGGATTCCATCCGGCCCGTTTTTTCTTGGACGGCATGAGGCGGGTTTGGGCAGGACGTGAACTTTGGGGGCTTTGGGGCTGTCTTTGGTAACCTGCGGCAGGGTGCGGCATCATGGTTGCTGTGCCAATACAACACAACGGAGACAGGCAATGACAGGCAGTTGGGTGAGCGCAGTGCGCAAGGTCGGTGGCGTGCTGGTGATGGCGATGGGGCTCTCGCTGGCACACGCCGCCGATCAAACCGGGGGCGATCCGTTGGGGTCGATGCAGTGGCCGGCGTTGCGGCAGGAGTTCTTTGGCCCCGCCGCGGCCAAGGTGCAGTTTGATGCCCGGGTGCGGGTGCTTGGCCCCCGGTTCGCTGAAGACCCGATGAACGTGCCCATTGCCATTGATGCGACAGAACTGACGGCGGCGGGTCTGCAGGTGGTGAAGATGGTGGTGGTGGTCGACCGCAACCCGATCCGCAAGGTGCTGGAGTTTGTGCCAGGCCAAGTGCAACCCAAGCTGTCGTTCCGCTTCAAGCTGGAGCAGGCCTCCCCAGTGCGTGTGGGGGTGCTGGACCAGGCAGGGGTCTGGCACATTGGCAGTGCGCAGGTGGATGCCGCCGGTGGTGGCTGCACCGTGCCCGGTGCCAGCCGGGCCGATGGTTCTTGGAGCAAGACACTGAACCTGGTGCAAGCCAGGTATTTCAGTGATGTGCTGGACCCTTCCTCAGCCCGTTTGCGCCTGCGCATCATGCACCCGATGGACACCGGCCTGGTGGCGGGTATCCCATCGTTCCATGTGGAGCGCGTGCAGCTCGAGGACGCCGAGGGGCGGGCCTGGATGCGGTTGCTGGTGCACGAGCCGGTGTCGGAAAACCCCACCTTCTCGCTGGACCTGAAAGGCAAGCCCACGATTCCGCTGAAGCTGACCGGGCGTGACAACAATGGCAACCTGCTGTTTGCCGAGGTGAACCCATGATGCGCCGTGGCCGCATCTGGCTGTGTGCCTTGTTTTGCTGCTGGGCCGGGCTGGCCGCCGCGCAAGACCTGGACTACCGCCTCAAGGCGCGTCAGGTGGCGCCGCACACCTGGGTGATCGAAGGGGCCAACGACGACTTTGCCAAGTCGAATGGCTGCAACATCATCAACACGGGCTTCATCACGACTGGTCAGGGGGTGGTGGTGGTCAACACCGGGCCCTCCCGGCTGTACGGCGAGCAGCAGCGCCGACTGATTGCCCGCACCACCTCCGAGCCGGTGCTGGCGGTGCTCAATCTCAATCTGCACCCCGACTATTTCTTTGGCAACCAGGCCTGGGCGGGCGTGCCCATTTACGCATTGGCTGGCAGCCAGGCTGGCATGCAGCGCGAAGGCGGGGCCTATGCGGACAACCTGTACCGCCTGTGTGGCGACTGGATGCGTGGCACAGAATCCACACCGGCCACCCATGTGCTGACGCCGGGGTCCCAGCGTTGGGGTGGGCGGGATTTCCGTCTGCTGAGGCTGCATGGCCACACCAGCGACGACCTGGTGTTGCTCGACCCCGCTGACAAAGTGGCCTTTGCCGGTGGCCTGGTGTTTGCCCAGCGCGCACCCACCACGCCTCATGCGCAGCTGCCCGATTGGTTGTCCAGCCTGCAGGCATTGGAGGCCGAGGTGAGGGCACTGGGGATCACCGTGGTGGTTCCCAGCCACGGACCGGTGGATGGCGGGCCGGCGGGTTTTGCCGACACGCGCGATTACCTGCAGTGGCTTGACCAGGTGTTCCGAGCTTCGGCGTTGGCAGGGCGTGATCTGCCCGAAGTGCTGCGTTTGCCCATTCCGGCCCGGTTCCTGAGTTTTGCCGCACTGCAACCAGAGTACGCGCGCAACGTCACCCACCTGTACCCGCTGTATGAGCAGCGCGCCTTGGCTGGCACACTGCGGCCGTGAGCGGAACAGGTCGGGCGTTCACATTTGGAGCAACTGCTAGGGCGCGGTACATTGATTCTTGGCCTAGACTGTCTTCGCGCCGGCATTTGGGCATTTTTCCTGTGTTGTTTGGGGTGGCATGAAAATTGCCGTTTATGCGTCACTCAAAGTAACTGCGCGCGATGCCAGAAGCTGAGTGTGTGACCATCCCGGGATGGTTTTTTTCAACTAAAGGAGACATACCCCATGCGTAAACTACTTCTGTCGACCTTGGTCATGGCAGCCCTTGGCGGGTTGCAAGCCAATGCCGCAGTGACCGACAGCATGCTCGAAAACGACGCCAAGTCGACCGGCGACGTGCTGTCCAATGGTCTGGGCACCCAAGGCCAGCGCTACTCCCCGCTGACCCAGGTCAATACCTCGACCGTCAAGAACCTGGTTCCGGCCTGGAGCTTCTCCTTCGGTGGTGAAAAGCAACGTGGTCAAGAGTCGCAGCCCGTGATCCACAACGGCAAGATGTTCGTGACGGCTTCGTACTCGCGCATTTACGCGCTGGACACCAAGACCGGCAAGAAGCTGTGGAAGTATGAGCACCGCCTGCCCGAAGGCATCATGCCCTGCTGCGACGTGGTGAACCGTGGCGCTGCCCTGTACGACAACGTTGTGATCTTCAGCACCCTGGACGCACAGTTGGTTGCTCTGGACCAAGCCACCGGCAAGGTCGTGTGGAAAGAAAAGATCGACGACTACGCGGCTGGCTACAGCAACACTGCTGCTCCCCTGATCGCCAAGGGCCTGGTGCTCACTGGTGTGTCCGGCGGTGAGTTCGGCATCGTGGGCCGTGTTGAAGCCCGTGACGCCAAAACCGGCAAGCTGGTCTGGGTGCGCCCCACTGTGGAAGGCCACATGGGTTACCTGAACGGCAAGGAAAACGGCATCTCCGGCACGACGAACGCCAGCTGGCCCGGTGAAATGTGGAAGACCGGTGGCGCGGCCACCTGGCTCGGCGGCACCTACGATCCGCAAACCGGCCTGGCCTACTTCGGCACCGGCAACCCCGGCCCGTGGAACAGCCACCTGCGCAAGGGTGACAACCTGTTCTCCTGCTCGACCGTGGCCATCGATGTGGCCACCGGCAAGATCGTCTGGCACTACCAGAACACCCCGAACGACGGCTGGGACTTCGACGGTGTGAACGAGTTCGTGACCTTCGATTCCAACGGCCAACGC
>CAZKDU010000049.1:0-10646 GCA_964551485.1 uncultured Burkholderiaceae bacterium | reverse complement strand
GCCGGCGCAGACCTGCAGGCCGGGCCAGCGCGCGGGCGCCAGCGGCCCCACGGCCGGCAGGCGGTCGGGCAGGGTGGCACGCACCCCGGCCCAGGCGCGCGTGTCGGCCCGGGCGAACACCGTGCCGATGGCCGGGACCAGCGCCGGCAGCAGGCCGGCCAGCTTGGCCGCGTTGGCCTGCTGGTCCTCGGGGCGCAGGAGCGGCGGGGGTTGGCCGCGCTCGAAGGTGGCGCCGCTGAGCCAGATGGGTCCCTCGGGTGTGGGCACGGCGGGCAGGAAGCTGCCCTGGCCGTTGACCGGCATGGCCGGCGCCCCGGGCCAGAGGCCGGGCGCGCTCGGGCCCCAGCTCACCTGGCCGCGCAGCGCATGCAGCGGCAGGGCAGGCTGGAACGGTGTGCAGAGGACGCCAGGCGATTCGGTTTCCGCGACATGGCCTGCACCTGCGGCCATGCGGACTCGGGTGGCCGAACTGGGGCTGGCGTGGACCGGGTCAGGCGCCGCCCCGGTCTCGGTCTCTATGAGCAGCCGGTCAAGCAGGGCGCGGGTGTCCCAGGCACTGGCCAACACCAACAGCGGGGCCTGGCCCAGGCATTGGCCGGCGGCGTCCCACAGGCGCCAGCCGGCCCCGTTGGTCAGCGGCTCCAGCCGGGCCACGTTGCAGCCGCCGCGCCAGTCCACGCCGGGTGTGGCGAGCTGGGCGCGCACCAGGGCGGCGGGGCGCAGCCAGGCGGCCCGCGGGTGCCAGAGCGCGCAAGCCTCGGCCGGCAGGCCGGCGCCAGCCAGCTCGGCTGGGCCGGCCGGGCGGCTCCAGTCTTGTCCGGTGGCGGGCCAGTCGGCGGGCAGGCCGGTTCGGCCGTCCAGGCAGTGTTCGAGCACACCGCCGTTGTCCCAGTCTTCGCCGCGCACCAGGCACTCGCTGGCGCGCTGGCTGGTGGCGCGCAGGCCGGCCTGGGTGAGGCGGCTCAGCAGGTTCTGGTCGGGCGAGGTGTGGGGCACGGCCAGGCCTGCGGGCAGGCCCGAGGCACCGGCGGCCGGGTGGTCGGCGCGCTCCAGCACCGTGACCTGCCAGCCACGCCGCGCCAGCGCGCAAGCCACGGCCGCACCGGCCAGGCCGGCGCCCACGACCAGGGCCTGTTTGCTATCAAAAGTAGAGCGAGATGATGAATCCAGGCAAGGGCTGGAGGCCGATTCGGCGGTGCTGCCGGGCGGCGCGGCCTCGCCCGGCAGGGCCCAGCGCGGCTGGTAGTGGCCGCTCACGCGGTCGCGCTTGGGCGGCAGGCCGGGTGCGCGCGTGACCTCGAAGCCGCACTGCGTGAGGCCGTCGCGCACGGCGCGCGCCACGGTGTAGGTGGCCAGGCGCGCGCCGCGCCGGCAGTTGCGCGCCACGCCCTTGAGCAGCGGCAGGCCCCACATGTCGGGGTTGCAGGCCGGGCTGAAGCCGTCCAGGAACACCGTGTCGGCGCGGCACAGGCGCTCGCGCAGCAGCGTGGCGGCGTCGCCCACGCCCAGGGTGAGCTGGACCCGGCCCTGCTCGAACACCAGGCGGTGCAGGCCGGGCAGCAGGCCGTGCCACTGGGCCGCCAGGGCCTCGGCCAGGGGGCGCAGTTCGGGGAATGGGGCCACGCCGCGCAGCAGGTCGGCGCTGCCCACGGGCCAGGCCTCGAGCGAGACCACGTGCAGGCGCTGTGGCCGCGCCGGGTCGTCGCGCCAGGCCTGCCAGGTGGTCAGGAAGTTCAAGCCCAGGCCGAAACCGGTCTCCAGCACCTGCCAGAGTGGTTGCTCGCGCCAGGCCTCGGGCAGGCCGCAGCCGTGCAGGAACACCTGGCGCGACTGCGCCAGCCCCGCCTCACCGGCCGCGCCGCGCTGGCGGTAGATGTCACCGAAGCGGGGGCTGCGTGGGGTGCCGTCGGCCTCCCACTGGACGGGCTCGCTCATCGAGGGTGTGGTGGACGGCGCCGCTCAGGGGTGGGGGGCTGCGCCGCAGGCCTCACTGGCCCTCGGTGGGCGGCACGTAGCCCTGGGCCACGTCGGCGCCGGCGCCGAAGAAGTGGTTTTCCATCTGCCGCGCCAGGTACTGGCGGGCGCGCAGGTCGGCCAGGTTCAGCCGGTTTTCATTGACCAGCATGGTCTGCTGCTTGAGCCAGGCGGCCCAGGCTTCCTTGCTGACGCCTTCCCAGATGCGCTTGCCCAGGTCGCCGGGGTAGGGCGGGAAGTCCAGGCCTTCGGCTTCCTTGCCGAGCTTGATGCAGTGGACGGTGCGTGCCATGTGGGGTGCCTCTTGGTGTAGATCGCGGGGAGGCCGAGCGCCCCGGGGGCGGCTCAGCGATGTTTTGGAAATAACGAACTGAAATCTTATTCGTTCCAGTTTTCTGAATGTGTTTTCAGAATCGGGCTTCGTTCAAAAAGTTGTTGGAAACCGATCCATGAAAAACCGCCGCTCCATTATCGATGTTTCACTGCGTGCCGCTGCCGGCCTGGCCCTGGCCGCCACCGGCCTGGGCGCGCTGGCGCAGCCCGCGCCGGCCACCCTGCTCAACGTCTCCTACGACCCGACGCGTGAGCTTTACAAGGACTTCAATGCCGCCTTCGCCAAGGACTGGAAGGCCAAGACCGGCCAGGAGGTGAGCATCAAGCAGTCGCACGGCGGCTCGAGCAAGCAGGCACGCTCGGTGATCGACGGCCTGGAGGCCGACGTGGTCACGCTGGCCCTGGCCTACGACGTGGACGCGCTGCACGAGTTCGGCAAGCTGATCCCGGCCGACTGGCAGAAACGGCTGCCGCAGAACGCCTCGCCCTACAAATCGACCATCGTGTTCCTAGTGCGCAAGGGCAACCCTAAGAAGGTCACCGACTGGGTCGACCTGGCGCGCCCGGGCATCGGCGTGGTCACGCCCAACCCCAAGACCTCGGGCGGCGCGCGCTGGAACTACCTCGCGGCCTGGGGCTACGCGGTCAAGAAGAACGGCGCCGACGAGGCGCGCGCACGCGACTTCGTGAAGGCCATCTTCAGCAACGTGGTGGTGCTGGACTCGGGCGCCCGCGGCTCGACCACCAGCTTCGTCGAGCGTGGCCAGGGCGACGTGCTGATCGCCTGGGAGAACGAGGCCTACCTGGCGCTCGACGAGTTCGGCAAGGACAAGTTCGAGATCGTCACGCCCTCGCTGTCCATCCTGGCCGAGCCGCCGGTGAGCGTGGTCGACAAGGTGGTCGACAAGCGCGGCACGCGCAAGCTGGCCGAGGCCTACCTGCAGTACCTGTACAGCCCGGCCGGCCAGGACCTCGCTGGCAAGAACTTCTATCGCCCGCGCGACAAGGCCGTGGCGGCCAAGTACGCCAAGCAGTTCGGCCATGTGAACCTGTTCACCATCGACGAGCAGTTTGGCGGCTGGACCAAGGCGCAGAAGACGCACTTCGCCGACGGCGGCGTGTTCGACCAGATCTACGCCAAGAAGTAAGCCGGTCGCGCGGTCACACACACGCCGCGGACCACGTTGCGTCATCAGGGAGGAGGGGCCATGTCGGTGTTGTTGGTGGCGGGCAGTCCGTTGCAGCGCTCGCGCTCGGCAGCGCTGCTGGCGGCCCTGGGCCAGCGCCTGAGCCGGCGTGGCAACAGATTGATGAGTACGGAACCGGCAGTAGCCAACCCAACTAGTTCATTGCCACAGTAGGTTGTACTAACCTGTCTGGGGCTGGTCGAGCACATCAGGCGTCAGGGCTTTCACTGCCTGGTACTGGCTTAAGAAGACCTGACCGCTGAGGTGCCTGTAGAACTCCGTTGATCGCAATCGATCCATCACCGGGCCTTTTAGTTCGGAGAAGTGCAGCAATACACCCGCATCATTCAAGCGTTTGTCGATCATTTCAAGGCTTTCTAATGCGCTGGCATCGATGTCATTGATGGCTGAGCATTGCAGCACCACATGCCTCAGGCTGGGGCGCGTGGCCAAGGCTTCGTTGATGCGGTCTTCAAGGCAACGAGCATTGGCGAAGTAGAGACTCTCGTCCACACGCAAAGTGAGCAAATGCTCCACAGTAAGTACCTCGTGGCGCAGAACATTGCGGAAGTGTTCAGTACCGGGCATCAGCCCCACCTCTGCAATGTGTGGCCTGCTGGTGCGATGTAGATAGAGCGCCAGAGAAACACCCACGCCAATAATCAAACCGGTTTCGACGCCCAGCCCCAAGGTTGCTACCAGAGTGCCTGCCAGGGCAGCGAAGTCGGACTTGGAATAAGACCAAGTCCGCTTGAAAATCCCGAAGTCCACCAATGACAACACAGCCACTATGATGGTCGCTGACAGCGTCGCCTGTGGCAAGTAGTAGAGTGCTGGCGTGAGCAACAGGGAGGTGAGAGTAATGCCAACCGCTGTGAAGACTCCGGCGGCCGGCGTTTGTGCACCTGCATCGAAGTTGACAACGGAACGTGCAAAGCCGCCTGAGACCGGAAAGCCGCCGCTGAATGCCGCCGCTAGGTTGCCTGCACCCAGCGCAACCAGCTCCTGATCGGGCTCAATTCGCTGCCGACGCTTCGCTGCCAGCGTCTGCCCGACCGACACCGATTCGACAAAACCGACAACACTGATCAGCAGGGCTGGCATGGCGAGTTCCCGCCAAAGTGAAAGATCCCAGCTCGGTGCTGTAAGCGGCGGTAAACCTTGTGGGATGCTACCGACGATTCTCATGCCCTGCGCCTTCCAGTCCAGGCCCCAAGCCAGCACGGTCGTGATTGCTATCGCCGCAACAGGCCCTGCCTTTGCCGTCACATCAGCAAGCTTCGGTTGTATTCCCCAGCCAACCAGACACGGCTTTAGACCCTTTCGTACCCAGAATAAAAATACAGTAGTGGCCACGCCAACAAACAGAGTCAGTAAATGTGTGTGTGGTGCTTGAATTGCCAATGCAGCGAGTAAATCAATGAGGCTGTTTCCATCAGCTTTCACACCCATGAGCGTCTTGAGTTGGCTGGCTGCAATCAGAAGCCCGGACGCCGAAATAAAACCCGAGATCACCGGATGGCTCAAAAAGTTGGCTAAAAAGCCCAGCCTCATGACACCCATCACCAGCAAGATAGCGCCAGAAATGAAGGCGAGAGTGATGGCAACCTGCCAGTAGGACGCCGAGCCGACAGGGGCATGCTCGCCAACTGCAGCAGCCGTCATCAGGGAAACCACAGCCACCGGTCCGACGGCTAGCACTCGGCTGCTACCAAAGACAGCGTACATCAGCAGGGGCGCCACGCTGGCATACAGGCCTACCTCGGGCGGCAGTCCTGCCAGTTGCGCATATGCCAGGCTCTGTGGGATCAGCATGATCGTCACGATGAGTGCTGCCACCAGGTCGCCGACCAAAGTTTCTCTACCGTAGCGTCGTCCCCAATCAAGCAGAGGCAACGATGGAAAGAGAAGTGACAGTCGCTGCTGCCATGACGTCGCCTTCTGCATCATCCCAGCCTTTTGGGCTGTGCCATCCATTCTCGGCCTTTCAGCATGCCGTCCCAATACAGAGGCGGCAGCACACGCTCTTTCAAGTACCAGGCCAGCGTCGAAGGTTTTGTGCCGTCGATCAGCCACTTTGGAAAGCTAGGTGCCACTTTCCCGCCATAAGTGAACTCAGCCAGTACGATCTTTCCGCGCTCGACAGTCAATGGACACGAGCCGTAGCCGTCGTACTTCGCCTCGCCCTTCGCTGCGTCGCGCATTGCCAGCAGGTTGTGTGCAACGACAGGTGCCTGCTTGCGTGCTGCAGCGGCCGTCTTGGCATTGCTGGTGTTTGTTACATCACCAAGGCCAAAAATGTTGGAAAACTGCGTGTGCCTTAGCGTGCCCGAGTCAACGTCAACCCATCCGGCGGCATCGGCCAAGGGGCTGACGCGAATGAAGTCAGGTGCTTTCTGCGGTGGTACCACATGGAGCATGTCGAATTCATGCGTGAAAAGTTCTTTCGTGCCGTCAGCGTTGGCTTTGCTGAAGACTGCCTTTTTGCCTGGTCCATCCACTGAGACGAGTGTCTGACCGAAATTCAGGCCGATGCCATAAGCTTTGACGTATTCCATCAGTGCTGGCACGTAGTCAGCCACTCCAAAAAGCACAGCACCCGCGTTAAAGAACTGGATGTCGATGGCATCCAGCACACCGTTACGCTGCCAGTGGTCGGCAGATAGGTACATCGCTTTCTGCGGCGCGCCCGCGCACTTGATCGGCATCGGGGGCTGGCTGAAAATCGCCTTACTGCTCCCTTTCTTATTCCCCAGCTCTTGAACCAGTTTCCACGTGTAGGGTGCCAAGTCGTAGCGGTAGTTGCTTGTGACACCATTGCGTCCGAGCGACGCGGCCAGACCTTCAATGCCGTGCCAGTCAAGCTTCAGCCCAGGGCACACCACTAATTGCTTGTACTTCACGATCTGGCAGCCTTCGAGAACAACGGAATTTCGTTCGGGCTCGAATGCCACCACGGCCGACTTGATCCAGTGCACTCCACGCGGCAACACACTCGCCATCGTGCGAGCTGTCTTGGCCGGATTGAAGACCCCAGCGCCAACCATGGTCCATCCCGGCTGGTAGTAGTGGATGTCAGCTGGGTCAATGATCGCGATGTCCAAGCCCGGGCTGCGCTGCAACAGACTGGATGCGACCGAGATTCCTGCTGCGCCCCCGCCGATGATGACGACCTCATGTGCGGCATCAACCATTTCCAATGGCATCTTGGCACCGTTGACGATGCGTCGCACCACGCCTTTCAAGTCGAAGCCGGCCGTGGACGAGCGCTCAATGATTTCGGATAACGGTAATTTGCTTGCTTGCGACAGAGCCCACATGGTGGTGGATCGCATGCCCGTACGGCAAAAGGCCAGAACTGGCTTGGGTACCTTGTCCATCAAAGCACCGAAGGCTTCGCCCTGCTCGTCGGTAACCTTGCCCGACTCAGCCGGTAGATACCAGCATTGCAGTCCTTGCAATGCAGCCGCACGGTCAATCTCGTCGAAGTTGGGTTGGTCAGCGCTTTCACCGTCTGGTCGATTGCAGATGATGGTTTTGAATCCAGCTTCACTCGCAGTCTTCAGGTCAAGTGCGACGATTTGGGATGTAACCGACAGTTCGCTGGTCAGGGGCTTGACGTTCATATGTATATCTTCTGTGCATTCGATGGGGCAATAAGGCAGAACTGACGGCCTTCCAAAGGCAATGCGTTAAACCGCGTTCAGAGGAATCTTGATGTAGCGTGTGCCGTTCGATTCCGGTTCAGGCAGCTGCCCAGCGCGCATGTTGATCTGTACGGAGGGAAGGATCAAGGTCGGCATGGCCAAAGTGATATCGCGTGCGTGCCGCATGGTCACGAACTCTTCCTCGCTGATGCCGTTGCGCACATGCACGTTCTTTTCGCGCTGCTCGGCCACAGTGCTGACAAACTGCACCTCTCGACCACCCGGCTGATAGTCGTGGCACATGTAAAGCAGGGTATCCGGTGGCAGGCTCAGCACCTTGTTGATGGAGCAAAACAGTGTGCGCGCGTCGCCGCCAGGAAAATCGCAGCGCGCGGTGCCGTAGTCGGGCATGAAAAGCGTGTCGCCGACGAACGCTGCAGAACTATTTGCATCGCTCACCACGTAGGTCATGCAGGCCGGTGTATGTCCAGGTGTGTGCATGGCACGCACTTTCAACCCGCCGATGTGGAATATCTCATCGTCATCGAAGAGATGGTCAAACTGACCGCCATCGCGTGAAAAGTCCGGGCCGGCATTGAACAGGCTGCCAAAGACTTCCTGTACCTTGGTGATGTGCCGACAGATGCCAAGCTGGCCACCGAGCTCCTGTTTCAGGTACGGCGCGGCAGAAAGGTGATCAGCATGAACATGGGTCTCCAGAATCCATTGCACGGTAGCGTCGAGTTCGCGGACACGCGCGATCAGCGTGTCCGCGCTGGTATGCGATGTACGGCCAGACTTGGGGTCGTAGTCGAGCACGCTGTCAATCAGTGCGCACTGCTTGGTGCTCTTATCTAGAACAATGTAGCTCACCGTCCAGGTGGCAGTGTCGAAAAATCCTTCGACTAGCAGATTTCCCTGGTTAGACATGGTGGGGCTGCTGGGTGTTGACTGCATCAGCGTGTCTTGCAAGTATTGATACCAATCACTGTGTAAAGGGGGCACCAACCGATGGCACCGGTCAACAGCGGAATGACTCCGATGTAGCCCCAAATGCCTATCGTGCCACTGGCAGCTAAGCCAATTGAAGTCAGACCCGCGACAATCCTCAACACGCGATCCAAACTGCCTTCGTTCGTCTTCATTCTTTGTTCTCCATGGGTTGATTGACTGGTGTAGCGGCAGCCACACTTAACTGTTTATCAAGATACGTGCCATACCCTGAGACAAGCCCATATTGTTTATAAGTTATTGATTTTTAAGGAAAAAATGTTGCTACCAATAGCGTTGCAACCTTCGGCGCTAATGGCTGAGTGTCATTTGGCAGTGGGGCGTGGCAGTGAGGCGTGTTTGATTTGGCAGTGTTGGCAGTCGCACTCATAATCAACAGCTGTTACCCAAGCACCATGACGGCCAAAACATTTCCATCCATGTTGACCGAGCCCCCTGCAGTAAATACCGAATCTCAAATCCAGGCTTTGATTTCATTCCTAGAACACGAGGCGCAACCAATGATCGTGCTAGACCCAGACTACAACATATTGGCGGCAAACACTGCCTACCGTAGACAGTTTGGCACCGTAGACAAGCCCTACATCGGTCACAAGTGCTACCGCGTTTCACACCACTACGACCTGCCCTGCGACCAAGCTGGCGAGCACTGTCCAATGAAGAAAGCCTTCGAGATGAAAGGACCAGACCGAGTGCTGCACATCCATCACACGCCGCGCGGCCCAGAACATGTGGATGTGGAATTGAGGCCCATCCTCAACGCGCAGCGTGAAGTGGTGGCTTACGTCGAACGATTGACAACAGTCCGATCTGCGTCTGCGCGTCCCAGTCATGACGGTTTGGTAGGACGAGCTCCGGCATTCAATGCGGCTTTGGCGGCGGTTCAACGTGTAGCACCCTCAATGTTGCCGGTGTTGTTGCTGGGCGAGTCTGGAACAGGCAAAGAATTGTTTGCTCGCGCGGTGCACGAGGCCAGTACCCGAGGTGCTGGCCCTTTTGTGGTTGTTGATTGCTCAGGATTGACAGAGACGCTGTTCGAAAGTGAACTGTTTGGTTATGAGAAAGGCGCTTTCACTGGCGCCATAACCCGCAAGCCAGGCCTGGTAGAGACTGCCAAGGGCGGTACGCTTTTTCTGGATGAAATGGGAGACGTGCCTCTTTCGATGCAAGTGAAGCTGCTTCGCCTGATCGAGTCAGGGTCATTTCGTCGCGTGGGTTCAATCGATTCGCAGCAGGCCGATTTCCGATTGGTTGCTGCAACCCACAAGCCGCTGCAGCAGATGGTGGCCGATGGCCGTTTCCGCCAAGACCTGTATTACCGAATTAGCGCGTTTCCGATCCAACTGCCGCCGCTGCGTGAACGCACGGAAGATATTCCAATGTTGGTGGATTCTTTCTTGCGGCGTGGCCGTCTTGGCGAGCACTTTATCTCGGTCGAAGATGAAGCCTTAATGCGGCTGCAGGCCTACGATTGGCCAGGCAATATTCGAGAACTCCGCAATGTCTTGGATCGCGCTCGCCTGTACGCTGATGATGGAATTGTGCGGGTTCAGCACTTTCCCGAGTCACTGAGTGGTAGCAGGTCGGATGTGAGCACCGCGATGAGCCAGACGTCTGTGGCAGCCTCGGCATCTGTTCGAAACGCCAAGATCAGCGATGCCGAGCTGATCAAAATTACACGAAACTCACGCTCTACTCGCAAGGAACTCGCGCGTCAGGTGGGTTTAAGCGAACGCACCCTGTACCGACGCCTCAAGGCCCTTGGGATGGCCTGAGCAAAATACAAACTGGCCAATTGAAAAGTTGCACTTTGGATCGATGGCACCCTTGCGGATCGGCGATTGCTCGAGTGCCTCCTTCGAGCGCACGGTGTTCCAGCCGCCGCCCAACAAGTTCGAGGCCGGCACCGGCAACATCGCCGACGCGGTGGGCCTGGGGGCGGCGCTCGAGTACGTGGAGCGCCTGGGCATCGAGGCCATCGGCGAGTACGAGCACGCGCTGCTCGAGTACGCGACCGCGCAGCTGCGCCCCGTGCCCGGGGTGCGCCTGATCGGCACCGCGCGCGACAAGGCCAGCGTGCGGGGCTTCGTGCTCGACGGTTACACCACCGAGGAGGTCGGCCAGGCGCTGAACCAGGAGGGCATTGCGGTGCGCACCGGTCACCACTGCGCCCAGCCCATCCTGCGCCGCTTCGGGGTCGAGACCACGGTGCGGCCCTCGCTGGCGTTCTACAACACCTGCGACGAGGTGGACCGCTTCATCGCGGTGGTGCGCAGCCTCGCGGCGCGCCGGCGCTGACAGCCGCCTGCCGGCGGCGCCCCGTTCCTGGGCCCATGGCCCCCCGCCTGCGGTCGGGGGGCCGTTTGTGCTGGGCTGGCCGTGGTGGCCCGGTGCGGTGGCGCAGGGCCGGTGTGTGCGCGCACTGCCCCATGCGCTTAGATGAGTTGGTGATGTGTTTATGTGCAGAAATTACCAACAACATGTTCGTTGGAGA
>CAZKDU010000048.1:0-10704 GCA_964551485.1 uncultured Burkholderiaceae bacterium | reverse complement strand
CGTCCATCACGTCGGCGCGGGCCAGCACGGCCCGGCCCTCGCTCATGAGCTGGGCCACGGTCTTGCCGTCGCGCGCGCCCTCCATCACGGCGGCGCTGATCAGGGCCACGGCCTCGGGGTAGTTGAGCTTGAGGCCGCGCGCCTTGCGGCGCTCGGCCAGCAGGGCGGCGGTGAAGATCAGCAGCTTGTCTTTTTCGCGGGGCGTCAGTTCCATGCGGGTGCCTCGGGGCCGGTGCGGCCCATGCCTTCGTGGCACACATGGTAAAGCAGGAAACCTGCCTGCGGCCGGGGCCGGCCGCTGCCCCAGGCGGGTGCGCCGCCGCGGGCCCGGGGCCACGCGGCGGCGCCCGGCTCAGAAGGCGCTGCCGTCGCGCACGCGGTGCATGGCGGCGATGTCCACCACCCAGACCAGGCCGTCGCCAATCTGGCCGGTGCTGCACGACTCCACAATGGCGGCGCGGATCGGTGCCACCATGGCCTCCTCGGCCAGCACGCAGACCATGACCTTGTCGGAGAAGTCGGTCAGCTCCTCCTTCACGCTGCGCTTGACCACCGCAGCCGGGGCGGTGAAGCCCTCGGCGCGGAACAGCGTCACGCCGGGAAAGTTGGGGATGGCGCGCAGCGCCTGGCGCAGCCGCTCCAGGCGGCTGGGGCGCACGATGGCGCGGATCTCTTTCATCATCGTCATGGGGTCTCCTCAGGCTTCCAGGGTCGGGTCGTCGAACCAGCGGTACAGCGTGGGCAGCACCACCAGGGTCAGCAGGGTCGACGAGATCAGCCCACCAATCACCACGATGGCCAGCGGCCGCTGCACCTCCGAGCCGGGCCCGGTGGCGAACAGGAAGGGCACCAGGCCGAGCAGGGCCACGGTGGCCGTCATCATCACCGGGCGGAAGCGCTGCACGCAGCCCTCGCGCACCGCCTCGGCCACGGCCAGGCCGTCGTCGCGCAGGCGGCGGATGCAGGTCACCAGCACCACGCCGTTGAGCACGGCAATGCCCCACAGCGCGATGAAGCCCACCGAGGCCGGCACGCTCAGGTACTCGCCGGTCACGGCCAGGCCGATCAGCCCGCCGATGGAGGCGAACGGCAACACCAGGATGATCAGCCCGGCCAGCTTGACCGAGTTGAACAGCAGGAACAGCAGGAAGAAGATGGCGGCGATGGTCAGCGGCACGATGATGGACAGCGTGCCCATGGCGCGCTCGAAGTTCTCGAACTGGCCGCCGTACCGGAACTCGTAACCTTCCGGCAGCTGGACCTCCTGCGCGATGCGCGCCTGCACCTCCTCGACGAAGCCGGCAAGGTCGCGGCCTTCGACGTTGGCACCCACCACCACCCGGCGTTTGCCGCCCTCGCGGCTGATCTGGGCCGGGCCGTCGATGAGCTGGATCTTGGCCAGCGCGCTCAGCGGCACCTGGGCCCCGTCGGGGGCGGTCAGCAGGGTGTTGCCGATGGCCTCGCTCGACTGGCGCACGCCGGGCGGGAAGCGCACCGCCACGCCATAGCGGCGCTCGCCCTCGTAGAGGGTGGTGACTTCCTTGCCGCCGATGGCGGTCTCGATCAGGTGCTGCACATCGGCCACGTTGAGGCCGTGGCGCGCGATCGCCTTGCGGTCGATGTCCACCGTCAGCGCCTGCTGGCCCGACAGCCGCTCGATGCGGATGTCGCGGCTGCCCGGCACGTTCTTGAGGATGCGCGCCACCTGCTCGGACAGGCGCTTGAGCTCGCTCAATTCGTCGCCGAAGACCTTGATGGCCAGCTGCGAGCGCACGCCTGTGACCATTTCATCCACGCGCTCGGCGATCGGCTGCGACAGCACGATCTGCACACCCGGGATGGCGGACAGGCGCTGGCGGATGTCCTCGTCGATGTCGTCCTGGCTGCGCCCGCTCTTGGGGTCAAGCAGCACGATGGGGTCGGACTCGTTGGGCCCGGCCGGGTCGGCCGGCGATTCGCCGCGCCCGAGCTTGGAGACCACCATGCGCACACCGGGCACCTGGGCGATGTCCTTCATGGCGGCCATTTCCAGGCGGATCGACTCGTCCAGCGAGATGCTGGGCACGCGGTTGATCTGCGGTGTCAGCGCTCCCTCCTTCATGGTCGGCATGAACGATTTGCCGAGGAAGGGGAACAGGGCCAGCGAGCCCAGCAGCAGGCCCACGGCCACGGCCAGGGTGCCGCGCTGGTGGGCGGTGGCACGGTCCAGCAGACGCAGGTAGCGTGTCTTCAGGAAGGCGATCAGCCGGGTGTCGTGGTCGGCCCCGCCCTTGAGGAAGTAGGAGCACAGCACCGGGGAGAGCACCAGCGAGACCACCAGCGACACCGCCAGCGCGATGGCGATGGTCAGCGCCAGCGGCGCGAACAGCTTGCCCTCGATGCCCTGCAGCGTCATCAGCGGCAGGAACACCAAGATGATGATGGCGATGCCGAAAATGGTGGGTGTGGCCACCTCGGTGGTGGCCTGCAGCACGGTGCGCACCTTGGAGCCCATGTCCTGCCCGGCCTTGCCGAGCTGGTGGAACACGTTCTCCACCACCACCACGGTGGCGTCCACCATCAGGCCGATGGCAATGGCCAGCCCGCCGAGCGACATCAGGTTGGCCGACAGGCCGTAGCGGTTCATCAGGATGAAGGTGCTCAGCGGCGCGATCACCAGCGTGGCCACCACGATCAGGCTGGAACGCACGTCGCCCAGGAAGACGAACAGCACCACCACCACCAGCAGGATGCCCTCGATCAGCACCTTGCCCACGGTCCACAGCGCCGAGTCGACCAGGTCGGTGCGGTCGTAGTAGGGCACGATCTTCAGGCCGCCAGGGAGCATGCCGCGCGTGTTGATCTCGTCCACGCGCTGCTTGACGCGGGTCACGATCTCCTTGGCGTTGCCGCCGCGCATCATCAGCACGATGCCCGACACCGATTCGGTGTGGCCGCCCTTGATGATGGCGCCCTGGCGCACCTCGTGGCCGAGCTTCACCTCGGCCAGGTCGCGCACATACACCGGCACGCCGGCCTGTTCCTTGACCACGATGTTGCCGATGTCCTCCAGTGTGCGGATCAGGCCCACGCCGCGGATCAGGTACTGCTCGGTGACCTGCGGCAGGATGCCGCCGCTGGCGTTGGAGTTGTTGTTCGCGATCGCCTGCACCACCTGCGCCACCGACAGGTTGTAGTGGCGCAGCCGGCCCGGGTCCACCAGCGCCTGGTACTGCTTGACGTAGCCGCCCTGGGAGTTGATCTCGGCCACGCCGGAGATGGAGCGCAGCAGCGGCCGCACCACCCAGTCCTGGACGGTGCGGCGCTCGGCCAGCTCCTCCGGTGTGAGGGCGCGCTGACCGTCGTCGTCGCGCTCCAGCGTGTACTGGTAGACCTCGCCCAGGCCGGTGGAGGTCGGGCCGAGGATGGGCACGATGCCCTCGGGCATGCGCGGCGTGACCTCGATCAGCCGCTCGGTCACGAGCTGGCGAGCGAAGTACACGTCGGTGGTGTCGGTGAACACCAGGGTGATGATGGACAGGCCGCTCTTGTTGAGCGAGCGCATCTCCACCAGGCCGGGCAGGCCGGTCATGGCGATCTCCAGCGGCACGGTGACGAAGCGCTCGATCTCCTCGGGCGAGCGGCCCGGGGCTTCGGCGGCCACCTGCACCTGCACGTTGGTCACGTCGGGGAAGGCGTCGACGGAGAGCCGCGTGGCCGCGCGCAGGCCGAAGCCGCACACCACCAGGGCGAGCACCACCACCACCAGGCGCTGGCTCAGCGCGGCGCGAATCAGGGAAGCAACCATGGGCTCACTCCAGCTCGGCGCGCTTGCGCTCGTTGTTCAGGTGGAAGGCCCCGTCGACCACCAGTTCGGTGCCCTCGCTGGGCCCCTTGAGCAGCGGGCGCAGCCCGCCGCTGGCCTGGCCCAGCTCCACCGGCGTCAGGCGAAAGCGCAGGTTGTCGAGCTTCACGTACACGTGGTCGCGGTCGTTTTCGCGCACCACGGCGGCCACCGGCACGGCCAGCAGCTTCTGCACCTGGCCGCTGATCTTCATGGTGGCCAGCATCTGCGGCTTGAGGTCGCGCCCGGCGTTGTCCACCTGGGTGCGAATGGCCACGGTGCGGGTGTCGGGCTGGATGGTGTCGCCGACGAAGACGATCTTGCCCGAGAGCTGCTTGCCCAGGGCCGGCACCTCGATGTCCACGGCCTGGCCGGGCTGCACGGTGCGCGCGGCCTGCTCGGGCAGGCCGCCCACGACCCAGACGTTGCCGAGGTCGGCCACGGTGAACAGCGGGTCGCCGGGCTGGGCCACCTGGCCGCGGCTGACCTTGCGCTCGATCACCACACCCGAGAGCGTGGACACCACGTCGGCCGAGGCGTTGAGCGCACCCTGGTCGCGCAGGCGGGCGATGGCCTCAGCCGGAATGCCGATCAGGCGCAGCTGGTCGGTTGCGGCCTTGAGCTCGGCGCGCGCGATGGCCAGCTCGGACTCGCGGCGCTGCACCTCTGCGAAGCCGATCACGTCGGCCTGGATCAGTTGGCGCGCACGCTCCACGGCGCGCTCGGCCAGGGTGGTGGAGGCATTCGCACGCAGGTAGGCGAGCTGGGCCGTGGTGAGTTCGGGGCTGGCGACCCGGGCCAGGGCCTGGCCCGGGCGCACGCGGTCTCCCCCGTCGGCCAGCACCTCGGTCACGCGGCCGGTGACCGAGGCCCCGATGCGCGTGACCAGGCGTTCGTTGGCCTCGATGCGGCCGGCCACCTCCTGCACGGTAGCCAGGTCGGCCAGCGCCAGGGGCCGGACCTGGAAGCGTTCGGCCATCTCGGGGCGGATCTGCACCACCAGTGGGTCGGTCGCGGCCGGGGCGGACGCGGCGGCGGCCGGGGCTGCGGTGCCGGGTTTGCCGCAGCCGGCCAGCAAGGCCAGGGCGGTGCAGGCGGCCAGGCCGCAGGCGGCGCGCCGGGCGGCGTCGCTCAAGAACAGGGGAGCAGTGTGCATGGTGGGTGGGGTGTAAAGCGGGGTGCCGTGGCCAGGGTGGCCGATGGGCGGGGTGGGGTGGAAAGGGCCGGTCTGGGCCTGGTCCATGGTGTGTGGGGAGGTCATGGCAGGCGCCTCAGGGGGCGGTCGGGGCGTCGGCGTAGCGGCCGGCCAGGCGGTCGAGTTCGGTGTGTGCGGCCTGCACCTGGAAACGCGCGTCCAGGAGGTCGGCGCGCACGCTGCGCAGCAGGCGCTGGGCGTCAAGCACGTCCAGGATGCCGCGTTCGCCGAAGCGGTAGGCGGCCTCGGCCACCCGCAGGGCGGCCTCGGCCTCGCGCACCGCGCCCTGGCTCAGCGCCTCGCTGCGCAGGCGTGCCATTTCCAACGACTTCCAGGCCAGCAGCACCTCCTGCTGCAGCTCGGCGCGGCGCCCTGCCAGCAGTCCCTCGGCGCGCAGCCGCTCGGAGGCGGCCTCGGCCATTGGGCCCTGGCGCTGGTCGAGCAGCGGGATCTGCACGCTCACGCCCAGCAGGCCCTGGCGTGACTCGGGGTCGCGCAGCCGGGTGTAGCTGAGCTCCAGCCCGGGCCAGCGGCCGGCACGGGCGGCGTCCTGCTGGGCCTGGGCGCGCGCCACCTCGGCCTGCAGCACCAGCAGCTCGGGGTTGTCGCTGAGCACCAGCTGACGGATGTCGTCGAGGGTGGGCAGTGGCGGTGCCTGGTCCAGGCTGGCGGCCAGGCGCCAGCGTGCGGGCAGCTGGCCGGCGGCCAGGCGCTGCAGCGCCAGCATGGCCTGCTCGGCCTGCAGGGCGGCGTGCTGCTGGCGCTGGCGCGCCTGCACGATCTCGGCGTCGGCCTTGATGATCTCGTAGCGCGCCGCCTCGCCGCTGTCCACCCGCACCCGCACCCGGGTGCGGACCTGTTCGAGCAGGGCCAGCGCGTCGGCCGCGGCCTGGGCCTCGGCCTCGCGCAACAGGTGCTCGAAGGCCTGGCGCCGCACCTGGGCCACCAGTTCGCCACGCACGCGGCGCACCTGCTGCAGGCTGTTGCGTTCGTTGGACTGGGCGCTGGCCAGGCGGGCCTGGCGCAGCGCCGGGTTTTCCAGCGGCTGGGCCACACCCCAGCTGCTGACCCGGCCGTTGGCTTCGCCGGGGTACGGGGACCGGTGTGACCCGCCCTGCCATTCCAGGCGCGGGTTGGGCAGGGCCCCGGCGCTGGACACGCCGGCGGCCGCGGTGCGGCTGGCTTGCCGCGCGGCCTGAAGTCCTGGGTTGTGCTGCAGCACCAGCTCAGTGAGCTGGGCCAGGTTCAGGGTGGGCAGGGCAGGATTGGCGGCCATGACGGGGGCTGTGGCCGCAGCCGCCGCGGTGAGAGTGGCTGGGTCTTGCGCCAGGGCGTGGCCGGCCAGCAGCGGCAGGCAGGCCAGGGGCCAGAAGAGAGGTCGAGATGACATGGGCGTGGGGCCACACCCCGCCAGGGCGGTGTGCAGCAGAAGTCGAACAATGGAAAAGGCGGACGGGCCCAGAACGGGCCGGCCGTGTGTCAGGCGTGGGCTGAGCGGGGCGGGCGCAGCAGGGCCTGGGGCCAGGCCTCGAGCGGGGCCATTGGTGGGCTGTGAGGGGGCGGCTGGAGCGCTGCCATGGCGGGGCGCGTGTCTTCGGGCTCGCAGTACTGCTCGGTGCGGTCGTCGTTGGTGACCTGGGTCAGGTCGGTGACGGCCAGCTGGCGCAGCTGGCCACAGCTCACCATGGTGTCTGCCCTGGCCACGTCGGCGGGGGCCATGGCCTGGACACCCGGCACGCTGGTCACGGTGACCGGCATGGCCGTGCGCCCGCCCGCCTGCGCGGCCGACAGGGTCAGCAGCGTCAACAGGCCGATCAGGCAGGACAGCAGGGCATGGCGCATGGGCAAAGCGAAGCGACTGGGGGTGGTTGAAGGCTTTGGAGCAAGTTGCGAGCCACGATTTTAGATTTTTTGCGCCGCAACTAGGACAAACCCCTGGAATGACCCCATGCCAGGACCATGGCACGCTTGCTGCGTTGCGCCAGTGGACTGTCCTGCTGACCGATGAACCCCACCCCAACCGATGCGCCGGCAAGCGCGCCTGCTGTCACCCCGGATGCCCCGCAGCGCGTGGTGAAGGTGCGGCGTGACTACAACCGCTGGGTGGCGCACGAGACCATGGAGGACTATGCGCTGCGCTACACCCCGCAGCGCTTTCGTCAGTGGTCGGAATGGCGGGTGGCCAACACCGCGTTCGGTGCGGCCTCGTTCCTGGTGCTGGAGGCCGTGGGCGCCACGCTGCTGGTGCAGTACGGCTTCATCAATGCCTTCTGGGCGATCCTGGCGACCGGGCTGATCATCTTCCTGGCGGGCCTGCCGATCAGCGTGTACGCGGCGCGCCACGGCGTCGACATGGACCTGCTGACGCGCGGCGCGGGCTTTGGCTACATCGGCTCGACCGTCACCTCGCTGATCTACGCCTCGTTCAGCTTCATCTTCTTTGCGCTGGAGGCCGCGGTCATGGCCTACGCGCTGGAACTGGCGCTGGGCATCCCGCCGCAGTGGGGCTATCTGGTGTGTGCGCTGGTGGTGATCCCGCTGGTCACGCACGGGGTCTCGGTCATCAGCCGGCTGCAGATATGGACCCAGCCGCTGTGGCTGTTGATGCTGGTCGTGCCTTTTGTCTACGTGCTGTTGGGTGACCCGACCGCCTTTGCCGGTGTGCTGCACTATGGTGGGGAGGGTGGGCAAGGCGGGCAGTTCAATCTGCACCTGTTTGGTGCCGCCCTGACGGTTGGCATTGCACTCATGACCCAAATGGGGGAGCAGGCCGACTACCTGCGCTTCATGCCGGTGTGCGCACGCGAGCGGCGCTGGCGCTGGTGGGCCGGGGTGCTGGCAGGCGGGCCCGGCTGGGTGGTGCTGGGCGTGGTCAAGATGCTGGGGGGGGTGCTGCTGGCCTACCTGGCCATCAGCCACATGGTGCCGACCGACCGCGCGGTGGACCCGAACCAGATGTACCTGGCGGCCTACGAGTACGTGTTCCCGCGCTACGGATGGGCGGTGGCGGCCACCGCGCTGTTCGTGGTGGTGTCGCAGCTCAAGATCAACGTCACCAACGCCTACGCCGGCTCGCTGGCCTGGAGCAACTTCTTCTCGCGCCTCACGCACAGCCACCCGGGCCGCGTGGTCTGGGTGGTGTTCAACACGCTGATCGCCTTCATGCTGATGGAGATGAACGTGTTCCAGGCGCTCGGTGACGTGCTGGGGCTGTACGCCAACATTGCCATTGCCTGGATGATGGCGGTGGTGGCCGACCTGGTGGTGAGCAAGCCGCTCGGCCTGTCGCCGCCGGGCATCGAGTTCAAGCGCGCCTACCTGTACGACGTCAACCCGGTGGGTGTGGGGGCCATGGCGCTGGCCTCGCTGCTCTCGATCCTGGCCTACCTGGGGGGGCTTGGGCCGCTGGCCCAGGCGTTCTCGGCGCTGATCGCGCTGGTCACGGCCTTTGTGGCGGCGCCGCTGCTGGCCTGGCTCACGCGTGGGCGCTACTACCTGGCGCGCCAGCCCCTGCCGCCGCTGGTGGCCGAGGCCACGTCCGGCGCGGCCTACCTGAGCCAGCGGCTGCGCCGTTGTGTGGTCTGCGAGCGCGACTACGAGGGCCCAGACATGGCCCACTGCCCAGCCTACCAGGGCGACATCTGCTCGCTGTGCTGCACACTCGACGCCCGCTGTGGTGACCTGTGCAAGCCCCAGGCGAGCCTGTCGGCACAGTGGCTGGCGGCGCTGCGCTGGCTGCTGCCGCGGCGCATCTGGCCTTACCTGGAGACCGGCCTCGGCCACTTCCTGATGCTGATGCTGGTCACGGTGCCGGTGCTGGCGGCGGTGTTTGGCCTGCTCTACCACCAGGAGCTGCGGGCCCTGGCCCAGGCGGTGACCGAGCTGGCACTGCTCAAGGCGCCCGAGGCGGCGCTGCGCTCGGGCTTTGTCAAGGCCTACATGGCCCTGCTGGTGGTGACCGGCATCGTGGCCTGGTGGCTGGTGCTGGCGCACAAGAGCCGCCAGGTGGCCCAGGAGGAGTCGAACCGCCAGACCCACCTGCTGATGCGCGAGATCGAGCTGCACCGGCAGACCGACCTGGCACTGCAGAATGCCACCCAGCAGGCCGAGCAGGCACGTGCGGTTGCCGAGCAGGCGAAACAACAGGCCGAGCAGGCCAACTTGGCCAAGAGCCGCTACATCAGCGCCATCAGCCACGAGCTGCGTACCCCCTTGAACAGCATCCTCGGTTACGCCCAGCTCATGGGCGAGGACCCGGCCGTGCCGCCGCACCGGCGCCAGGCGGTGGGTGTGATCCGGCGCGGTGGCGAGCACCTGCTGTCGCTGATCGAGGGCACGCTGGACATGGCGCGCATCGAGTCCGGCAAACTCACGCTGCAGAGCAAGCCCATGCTGTTCTCGGACTTGATGCATGAGCTGGCCGGCATGTTCGAGCCGCAGGCCCAGGCCAAGGGCCTGGGCTTCGTGTTCGAAGCCCAGGGCGAGCTGCCCGAGTGGGTGCGTGCCGACGAGAAGCGGGTGCGGCAGATTCTGATCAACCTGTTGAGCAACGCCATCAAGTTCACGGCCAGCGGGTGCGTGCGGCTGCGCGCCAGCTACGCCCGCGAGATGGCCCTGATCGAGATCGAGGACACCGGCCCGGGCATGACCGAGGTCGAGCTGGGCCAGATCTTCGAACCCTTCGAACGCGGCAGCCGTGGGGCTGTGGGGGCGGGCCTGGGCCTGACCATCGCCAAAATGCTGACTGAGCTGATGGGCGGCGAGATCGGGGTGCGCAGCGTGCCTGCGCAGGGCTCGGTGTTCCGGGTCAAGCTGTTCTTGCCCGAGGTGCACCAGGGCGCTGGCGGGGTGCGACCGATCCCGCTGGCGCCAACGCCGCGGCGAGGCTACCTGGGGCCACGCCGGCGTATCCTGGTGGTGGACAACGAAGAGGCCGACCGCGACCTGCTGGTGCACCTGCTCACCCCGCTGGGTTTCGAGCTGCGCACCGCGGCCAATGGCCACGACTGCCTGGACCTGCTGGCTGCGGGCTACCAACCCGACGCGGTGCTGATGGACCTGGCCATGCCCGGCATCGACGGCTGGGAAACCATCCGCCGCCTGCGCCGCCTCGGCCACACCCAGGCCAAGGTGGCGGTGGTGTCGGCCAACGCCTTCGACAAGGGGCTGGACAACGACGCCGGCATTCGTCCCGAAGACTTCATCGTCAAGCCGGTGCGCCACAGCGAGCTGCTCGACTGGCTGGAGCGCCGTCTGGGCCTGCAGTGGCTGGGGGTCGCCGAAACACAGCCCGCCGCCGTGTCTACTGACCAGGCCGGCACCGCGGGCTGGGTGCTGCCCGGGGCTGAGCGGCTGCAGGCCCTCAGCGAGGTGGTGGGCCTTGGCTACTATCGGGGCATCATGAACGAGCTCGACCGCATTGACGCCGACCAGCCGGGCTGCCAGGCCTTCACCCAGGCCATGCGCGAGCTGGCCCAGCGCTTCCAGTTCGAGGCCATGGGGCAGCAACTGCAGCGCCTGCGGCACGCCGAGGCATGAACCCGCTGCCGCTGCACCCGGCCCTGGACCGTGCCCACCACGACGTGGTGCTGGTGGTTGACGATGTGCCCGACAACCTGGCCATGCTGCATGACGCGCTCGACGAGTCGGGCTACACCGTGCTGGTGGCCACCTCGGGAGAGGCGGC
>CAZKDU010000047.1:746-10822 GCA_964551485.1 uncultured Burkholderiaceae bacterium | reverse complement strand
CCCAACCGGGCCGTCTTACAGGAATGATTGGGCCGAAAAAGCCGAGCAGGTCACGGCAAGCTGGCCAGGATCCGGAAAGGCTGTTGGCTCGAACATGTCGCTGGGTGGCGCTAGAAAAGTTGCAACCTGGAATTTCGGTGACACAGCGGCTTGACCACCACCGCCCCCACCACCACAGGAAAGCAATATCAACAGCAGCAAACAAGCTAGAAAAAATCGGAGAATTTGCATTTGCTTTGACTAAACATCAGGGTAGATCAAGTGTCTTCGGTGTGGGGAGTGTTCAGACGTGGGGCTGAACCAGCCCCGTCTCACTTGCCGATCAGCTGGTTCAGCTTGTCGGCCTCGAAACACTCGCTGCGCGCGGCGTCGCCGGGCACGCAGTCGCCCGTGGGGCGGCTGGCCGAGAGCTTCTCGATGGCCTGCCAGAGCAGGGCGATCTGGTGGTCCTGCGCCGAGGCGTTGTCGATCAGGCCGCGCATGGCCTGGCTCAGCGGGTCGTCGTTCTGTGTCACGCCATAGGCCGAGAAGCCCATCTTGGAGGCCGCCTCCTCGCGCCGCGCGTCGGCCTCGGCCTGGATGATGCGCGCCGGGTTGCCCACGGCCGTGGCGCCGGCCGGCACCGGCTTGGTGACCACGGCGTTGGAGCCGATCTTGGCGCCGTCGCCCACGGTGAAGCCGCCCAGCACCTTGGCCCCGGCGCCGACCACCACGTCGCGGCCCAGCGTGGGGTGGCGCTTGGCGCCCTTGTAGAGCGAGGTGCCACCCAGGGTCACGCCCTGGTAGATGGTGCAGCCGTCGCCGATCTCGGCGGTCTCCCCCACCACCACGCCCATGGCGTGGTCGAAGAACACGCGTTCGCCGATCACCGCGCCGGGGTGGATCTCGATGCCAGTGAACCAGCGCGACAGGTGCGAGATGAAACGCCCCAGCCACTTGAGGCCGTGCGTCCAGCACCAATGCGCGGGCCGGTGCAGCCAGATCGCGTGCAGGCCCGGGTAGCAGGTCAGCACCTCCCAGGTGCTGCGCGCGGCGGGGTCGCGGTCAAGAATGCATTGGACGTCGGAACGCAGGCGGGACAACATGACTTCGGGTGATCTGCAAATGTCCGGGAAGTCTATCGGTTTGTCGGCGCGTCCGGGCTTGTCCCCGGCGCCGACCCCGCGCCCGGCAGGGCGGCACGCGCGGCCGTGGCCAGCATCTGCTTGGCGATGCCACGCAGGATGTGCACCTCTTCGGGCTGCAGCCGGGCCCGGTTGAAGAGCTGGTTCAGGCGCGGCATCAGCTTCTTGGGCGCGGCCGGGTCGAGGAAGTCCACCGCCACCAGGGCCTGCTCCCAGTGCGCCAGCAGGCCCGCGAGCTGCTGCGCGTCGGCCCGCTCGGGCACGGGTTCGGCTGCGGCTGCCGGCACCGCGCCGGGCGCGCCGAAGCCGCCGAGCGCCAGCCGCCACTCATAAGCCAGCACCTGCACCGCCGCCCCCAGGTTCAACGAACCGAAGCCGGGGTTGGTGGGGATGCTCAGCGCCACGTCGCAGCGGTACACGTCCTCGTTACGCATGCCGAAGCGCTCGGAGCCAAACAGGAACGCCACGCCCTGACCCGTTTTGGCCTCCAGCCCTTGTGGATGCTCGCTGCCTTGCTCACTTTTCAGGAGCATGTCGAAGTGCTCACGAGGGCTGCGGGTGGGCGGGCCGAAGTCGCGCGCGGTCATGGCGGTGGCGCACAGGTGGCTCATGCCCTCGAGCGCCTGGTCCAGCGTGTCGACGATGCGCGCATGCGCCAGCACGTCCAGTGCCCCGCTGGCGCGCTGGATGGTTTCCTCACGGCGCAGCACGTTGGCCCAGCGTGGCGCCACCAGCACCAGATCGTCGAAGCCCATGGTCTTCATGGCGCGCGCGGTGGCCCCCACGTTGCCGGCGTGGCTGGTCTGGATCAGGACAAAGCGCGTGGAAATCGACATGACACGGGGCCGGGCGGTAAAATCATGGATTGTCGCTGCACGCATCGCCGTTGCCGCGGGTCTGCGCCGCAGCGCCCCCTGTTCTTCACACAATCCATGTCGTCCAACCTGCATCCCATGCTCAACGTGGCCATCAAGGCCGCACGCGCCGCTGGCGCCATCATCAACCGCGCCGCGCTGGACGTGGAGTCCGTGCGCATCTCGCAAAAGCAGGTCAACGACTTCGTGACCGAGATCGACCAGGCCAGCGAACAGGCCATCATCGAGACCCTGCTCACCGCCTACCCGAGCCACGGCATCTGGGCCGAAGAGTCGGGCCAGCAGCACGGCAACCCGAACTCCGAGTTCATCTGGATCATCGACCCGCTGGACGGCACCACCAACTTCATCCACGGCTTTCCGGTCTACTGCGTCAGCATCGCACTGGCGGTCAAGGGCAAGGTCGAGCAGGCCGTGGTCTACGACCCCACCCGCAACGACTTGTTCACCGCCACCAAAGGCCGCGGCGCCTACCTCAACGAGCGCCGCATCCGCGTGAGCAAGCGCACCCGGCTGCAGGAATGCCTGGTCTCCACCGGCTTCCCGTTCCGCCCGGGCGACAACTTCCAGAACTACCTGCGCATGATGGCCGACGTCATGCAGCGCACCGCCGGCCTGCGCCGCCCGGGCGCGGCCGCGCTCGACCTGGCCTATGTGGCCGCCGGCTTCACCGACGGCTTCTTCGAGACCGGCCTCAGCCCCTGGGACGTGGCCGCCGGCTCACTGCTGGTCACCGAGGCCGGTGGCCTGGTCGGCAACTTCACCGGTGAGGCCGACTTCCTCGAGCAGAAAGAGTGCCTGGCCGGCAACCCGCGCATCTACGGCCAGCTGGTGAGCATCGTGGGCAAGTACAGCAAGTTCGCCAGCGCCGGCGAAAAAGCCGCGCTGCGCCAGCAGGCCCAGGCCCAGGCCCAAACCGAAGCCGATGGCGCCGCCCCTGCTGCAGCCAACGAGACCCCTGCCGCCCCACAGCCGCCCGAGCCCAGCGGCGCGGCCGCTGCCGGCGACGCGCCGTTCTGACGCTGCGCCGCCCACCCGCCTGTCCGCGCCCTGTCACCCAGGGCACGCGCGGGGCCTTGCAGGGCCCCGCGCCACACGGGTGCGTTCCGTGAAAATGTCCCACTAGAGACAACTTTCTAAAGCCCCTACGTACTAACCCCCCTTCGCAACAAGGAAACGCGGCGGTACCATTTCTTTCAAATAGAACGGTCGTTCTTTTTGAGGATAACAATGCGATTCCCCCATTCCCTTGGCGTCCCCCTGGTCCTGGTGGCCATGTTGGCCGCATGCAGCCAGACGGATGGTCCCGGGCCCAAAACCCTGACCACCACAGTCCGCGTGGCGGGTGACGACTACGCCGACAGCGGCACGTTCGGCTACAAATTCACGGTCCAGAATTCGGACGACCCCAACAAGGGTTTTCCTGTCATGCCCGAGCTGGTGGCGGCCAGCCTGCGCGCCCCGGCCATCTGCCCGTACTTCCGCAGCGCGGACAACGGCAACACCTACACCAACAGCGCCGACTGCACCAATTTCGCCGTGGGCGGCGCACGCATCAATTACCAGCCCCCTTTGAGCGTCACCGTGTCCCAACTGCCGCTGCTGGGCACGACCTTGGTGAACACCCCCCCGCTCAATGGCTTGCTGCCCAACCTGCCCAACCTGGCGGGCGCCCTGTCCACCCTGCCGCTGGTGGGCGGCATCATTGCCAGCCTGCCTGGGGTCTCCGGAGCCAACTCGCCGCTGTCGGTGGTCAAGCAGCTGCAGACCCTGGGCAACAGCGCCACTTTCAGCACCGGAGATTTGTTCATCCTGGTGGCTGGCAGCAACGACATTTCCGACCTGGCCACCCAGCACATCGCCGCGTCGATCGACCTGGGCGTGGGCTTTGGCAACCTGGTCAGCACCCTGCTGGGCACCTCGGCCCTGCCCTCTAGCCTGGCCAGCGCCAGCAACCGGCAGACCCTGGGCAATGCCTACATGAGCAAACTGGCGGACGTGTATTACGACGCCATCAAGGCCAACCTGCTCGACAAGGGCGCGACCAAGATCACCATCCTGAACCTTCCCAACGTCAACCAGACCCCGCGCCTGGCTCAGGCCAAGGCCACGCTGGCCGGTGCCGCCGAAGCCGGCCCGGTGTTCCTGGAATGGGTCAACACCTTCAACACCCAGCTCCAGACGCGCATCGGCAACGACCGGCGCTTCATCCAGGTCAGCTACCTGGACCTGCTGAACCAGCTGGTCACCACCTCGGCCGCTCTGGCCGTGACCAACGCCACCACCCCGGTCTGCCCTGAAACTGGCAAGGGCACGCTCGACAACCTGCCCACCTACGCCCTGAAAGACTGCAACTCCGCCGCCTTGAGCGCCGCGCTGCCCGCCGGGGAAACCTCGCCCGACTGGTGGAAGAGCTACGGCTTCTCCGACAGCACCCACCCCACGCCCTACGTGCACAACCTGCTCGCGCGTGGTGTGAACCTTGAGCTGATCCGGGCCGGCATCCTCTGACCACCGCTGCCCCTCAAGACCCCTGGAGACTTTCCCATGAACTTCAAACTCTGTGCACTGCTCGGGCTGGCCGGTGCCATGACTTCGTCTGCCTGGGCTCAGGCGCCCGGCACCTTCCTCATCCGCGGCGGTGCCATGAAGATCACGCCCAAGGTAGAAAGCAGCCCACTGTCGGCCCCCGCCCCGCAGGGCACCACCATTGACAACGGCCCCAGCACCAAGCCGGCCGGTGGCATCACGCTGATGCTCACGCCCAACATCTCGGTCGACATTCCCCTCGCGCCCCCGTTCAAGTTCCCCATCTATGGCACCGGTGCCATCCAGGGCGTGGGCCAGATCGGTTCGGTCAAATCGCTGCCCGCCACCCAGTTCCTGCAGTACCGCTTTGGGGAGCAGAAGTCCACGATCCGACCCTATGTGGGCCTGGGCATCACCTACGCCAAGTTCTTTGGCGAGGAAAGCAGCGCCGCCTTCACCGGCCTGACCAACCCGGGCGGCCCGGTCACCTCGTTCAAGGTGCAGTCCAAATTTGCATTCACACCCCAGGTCGGCCTGTATGTGGACCTGAGCGAGACTTATTTCTTCGACATCTGGTACGCCAAGACCTTCCTCAAGAACAAGACCACCCTGTCTACTGGGCAGACCCAGGAAAACGTGCTCAACCCACGCACCTTGTCGATTGGCATCGGCATGAAGCTTTGACCCCTGACAACCCTTGGAGTGTCTTTTCATGCCGGCTCTGCCGGCATTTTTTTGTCCGTGCGCCCGCCATGCCCTGGCATGGGAAAAAAGCCTCACCCCCATCGGCTAACATCCTGGCCAGAGCCCACCCGCGCCACGGTGCGGGTGGCGCCACAGGGATGGAACCTTGAGCACCGATTACGCCTTTGCCGAACTGGGCCTGGACGCCAGCGCCTCCGAGCCCGAGGTCCGGGCCGCCTGGCGCCGGCTGGCCTCACACTGGCACCCGGACCGCAACGCCAGCCACGATGCGCTGGCACGCATGCAGCGCATCAACCGCGCCTTCGAAGACATCCGCCGCGCCGGCTTCCGCTTCACCGCCACACCGGCTGCAGCGGCCACGCCACCACCACCGCCCCACACACCAGCACCCACCACGGCCCCACGGGCAGCGCCCCAGGCCGACGCCGGCCCGCGCCGCAAACCCGTCGCGCGCAAGCTCAAGCTATCGCTTGAAGAGGCCACGCTGGGCGGCATCCACCGGCTGCGCGGTCGCTACACCCGCTTTTGTGCCGGCTGCGACGGAGTGGGTCATCAGGTGCTGGCCGGCCACTGCAGCGCCTGCGATGGCAGCGGCCAGGTCACGCGACGCGGCTGGTTCGGCTGGCCTGGTCACTCCAGCGAATGCGAGGCCTGCCGCGGCAGCGGTGAGCAAAGCCAGACCTGCACCGACTGCGGCGGCGAGGGCAAGACCACCGCCCAGCCCTACCAGGTGGACGTGCGCCTGCCCCCCGGGCTGCGCGACGGGGACCTGCTGCACGTGGATGGGCGGCGCTCCAACCGCCCCACGCCCGACCTGGAGATCCGCGTCGAGCTCGCCCCGCACCCGTTCTTCACACTCGAAGACAACGGCACGCTGCACTGCGAGCTGCCGGTCGATGGCTTCGCCTGGACCGGCCAGCGCCGTGTCCAGGTGCCCACCCCCGACGGGCCGCAGCCCCTGCAGCTGCAACGCGGGCAGTGCAGCTACCGCCTGCCCGGCCAGGGTTTCCCGGTGACCCGGCGTGGCCCGCGCGCCGACCTGCTGGTGACCGTGCTGCCCGTCTTCCCGGAGCGCCTGAGCAGCGACCAGGAGATCCTGCTCGACCAGTTGATCGCCAGCGCCTGCGGTCCCGACGGCGTGCCCACAGACGCCCGCCTGCGCCAATGGAGCCGCCAATGGCAGCGCTGGCAGCAGACCCGCACCGGCCGCCAGGCTCAGACCAAGGATTGACGGCGCTCCCGCTCGCCACGGTCTGGGCATGGCCGTGATGGGCGGCAAATCCACCGGTTGACTCAATGTCGACAGCACGCTGGCTGGCATGCACGCCGCACTTGACCTTCGACTTGACTTCAAGCTTAAGCTCGTGCCAGCCTGAACACATCCCCTGTTCAGCGAACGAAACACGAGGTGCCTGAATGCAAACCATCCTGGGGGCGAATGGCCAAATCGCGGTGGAACTGGCGCGTGAGCTTCACCGCGGGTACACCAGCGACCTGCGGCTGGTGAGCCGCACTCCGCGCCAGGTCAACGGCACCGACGCCTTGGTGCCGGCCGACCTGCTCAATGCCGCGCAGACCCTGGACGCGGTCAAGGGCAGCGACACCATCTATTTCACCGCCGGCCTGCCCCCGGACACCGCCCTCTGGGAGGCCCAGTTCCCGACCATGCTCCAAAACGCCCTCGCCGCCAGCCGGGCGGCCGGTGCCCGGTTCGTGTACTTCGACAACACCTACATGTACCCCCAGGACGCCCACCCACAGACCGAGGCAACGCGGTTCGCCCCCGTGGGCCGCAAGGGCCGGGTGCGCGCCACCATGGCAGCCCTGGTGCTCGACGAGATGGCGCGCGGCGACATCCCGGTGGCCATTGGCCGGGCGCCCGAGTTCTATGGCCCGGGCAAGACCCAGAGCTTCACCAACGCACTGGTGATCGAGCCGCTGCAGGCCGGCAAGAGACCGCGTGTGCCGGTGCGTGACGACGTGCGGCGCACCCTGATCTGGACACCCGACGCCAGCCGCGCGCTGGCGCTGCTGGGCAACACTCCGGACGCCTTCGGCCAGACATGGCACCTGCCTTGTTGCGACGACCGGCCGACCTACCGGCAGTTCGTCACCATGGCCTGCGAGGTGTTTGGCCAGCACCCTGCCTACCGCGTCATCGGCCACTGGCCCCTGATGGCCGCCGGGCTGTTCTCCAAGCGTGTGCGGGAGATCCAGGAACTGCTGCCCCGCTATGCACACGACAACCTGTTCGACTCCTCGAAATTCAAGCAGCGCTTCCCGGCGTTCGAGGTGCCCACCTACCGCCAGGGCCTGGCGCTGATCCGACAAGGCCAGGCCGGCTGATCGCGGGCCGCTGCTGCGCCGGCCGCCACGGCAAAGGGCGGATGCCGCCCTCCGCAGGGGCCACGTCGCACGCCCCTCCGCCGCACCTCACCATCAGGCCAGAGACCAGCCCGCTGTGTCCCCGTCACCGCAGCAGCGGACAGAGGCGGGCCGAAGCGGCCGTTGCCACGGCAATGGAACCGGTCAGAGGCACCGCTCCAATCTGGATGGGGCAGGCGCTTGACATTCAAGTCAGCTTCAAACTTAGAGTCCCTCCATCAGTCAACACGAGGACTCCCCATGAAGGCATTGCAACGGCGGCTCTCCCTCACCCTCTGGCTCGGCCCGGACCTGGGCAGACTGGTCAAATACGAGCACGTGCCACAGTTCCAGAGTGCGCGGCACGCCCACCACCCGCTTTGAATGAGCACACAAGGAGACAACCCATGAACATGACCTGGATGATCTACGGCGCCAACGGCTACACCGGCGAGCTGATTGCGCGCGAGGCGGCCCGGCGCGGCCTCCAGCCCATCCTGGCCGGGCGCCGGCCTGAGCGCATCGAGGCGCTGGCCCGCGAGCTGGGCCTGCAGGCCCGGGTCTTCGGCCTGGACGACGCCCACCAGGTGGCGACCCAGCTCCAGGGCTGCGGCGGGGTGCTGCACTGCGCCGGGCCGTTCTCGGCCACTGCCGCACCGATGATGGCCGCCTGCCTGGCCGCCGGCGTGCACTACCTGGACATCACCGGCGAGATCGGCGTGTTCGAGCATGCGCAGTCGCTGCACGCCCGGGCCCAGGCCGCGGGCGTGGTGCTGTGCCCGGGCGTGGGCTTCGACGTCATCCCCACCGACTGCGTGGCCGCCGCGCTCAAGGCCGCGCTGCCCGACGCCACCGAACTGGCGCTGGGCTTCGACTCCCGCTCCGGCCTGTCGCCCGGCACCGCCAAGACCTCGGTCGAAGGCCTGGCCCAGGGCGGCAAGGTCCGGCGCAACGGCGCCATCGTGACCGTGCCGCTGGCCTATGAGGTGCGCCGCATCGATTTCGGCGCCGGCGAAAAGCTGGCCATGACCATCCCCTGGGGCGACGTGTCCACCGCCTTCCACAGCACCGGCATCCCCAACGTGCGCGTCTTCATCCCCGGCTCGCCGGGAATGGTGCGGGGCGCCCGCTTCGCTAACCTCATTCGGCCCTTGCTGGGCTGGGCCTGGGTGCAGCGCCACCTCAAGGCCCGCATCGCCAAGACCGTGCGCGGCCCCAGCGAAGCGGTGCGTGCCAAGCAGCCCACCCACGTGTGGGGCGAGGCCCGCAACGCCCGCGGCGAGGTGAAGACCGCCCGCGTGCGCACAGCCAACGGCTACAGCCTGACCATCACCGGTTCTCTGGCGGTCGTCGAGCACCTGATGCAGCACCGCCCCGCCGGTGGGGCCTACACACCGTCCCGACTCGTGGGCGCCGACCTGGTCACCCGGCTGCCGGGCTCGGGGCCGATCGACATCACCTGAGCCCGGCCTGCCCGGGTGCCGGTGGGGTGGTTTGGCGCCAGGGTGCTGAACCCGGGAACAGTCGCAGCCCGCGCTCCGGGGCAGCGTACCCGCCCTCCGCCTGACCCCATGCAGCCACCCGCCGCACGGGCGGCCGGGCCGGCCCGGCACCTCGGACGCCCTGCCGAGTTGACGGAGAATCGAGGCCCCGCCCCCGTCTGCCCGCACCGCCTGCCTCGATGCCCCAAGCCACCGCCACCGCCAGCCCGTCCCACGAGGCGCTGGCCGCCCACACGCCCATGATGCAGCAGTACCTGGCCCTCAAGGCCGGGCACCCGGACACGCTGCTGTTCTACCGCATGGGCGACTTCTACGAGCTGTTCTACGACGACGCCGAAAAAGCCGCGCGCCTGCTGGACATCACGCTCACACGGCGCGGCCAGTCGGCTGGCGAACCGGTGGTGATGTGCGGCGTGCCCTTCCACTCGGTGGAAACCTACCTGGCGCGGCTGATCAAGCTCGGCGAGTCGGTGGCCATCTGCGAGCAGGTCGGCGACGTGGCCACGGCCAAGGGCCCGGTGGAGCGCAAGGTGGTGCGGGTGGTGACGCCCGGCACGCTGACCGACACCGCGCTGCTGGCCGACAAGGCCGAGTCGCTGCTGCTGGCCGTGCACGCCGGCCCGCGCGGGCGCTGCGGCCTGGCGTGGCTCAGCGTGACCCAGGGCGAGCTGGTGCTGGCCGAGTGCACACATGACGAGCTCGGGGCCTGGCTGGCCCGCATCGGCCCGAGCGAGCTGCTCTACAGCGCCGAGGTCACGCCCACCTTCGAACAGCAGCTCAAGGCCCTGCGCGCCAACGGGGCGCTGACCGCCCCGCTCACGCTGCGCCCGGCCTGGACCTTCGACCCCGCGCTGGGCCAGCGCAAGCTGCTGGAGCAGCTGCAGGCTGCCACGCTGGCCGCCTGGGGCGCCGACGACCTGGCCCAGGCCCACGCCGCCGCCGCCGCGCTGCTGGCGTTTGCCGAACACACCCAGGGC
>CAZKDU010000047.1:0-736 GCA_964551485.1 uncultured Burkholderiaceae bacterium | reverse complement strand
TCAGCCATGTGCAGAGCCTGCGTGTGCAGCGGCCCGACGCCCTGATCGACCTGCCCCAGACCACCCGGCGCAACCTGGAGCTGGTGCAGACCCTGCGCGGCGAGGACGCGCCCACCCTGTTCTCGCTGCTCGACACCTGCATGACCGGCATGGGCAGCCGCCTGCTCAAGCGCTGGCTGCTGGAGCCGCCGCGCGACCGCGGCGTGGCCGCAGCGCGCCTGCAGGCCATCGGCCAGCTGCGCAGCGGCCCCTGGCAGGCGCTGCGCGACGCGCTCAAGGGCAGCAGCGACGTGGAGCGCATCACCGCACGCGTAGCGCTGCGCCAGGTGCGCCCGCGCGAACTCGTGGCGCTGCGTCACACGCTACAAAAAGCAGAGCACCTCATGCCCAGCCGGCAAGGGCTGGAGGGTGTTTTGATTCAGATCGCCAGCGACCTGGCACCGCCGCCCGGGGCCGTCGCCCTGCTGCTGCAGGCGCTGGCCGAGGAGCCGGCCGCCCTGGTGCGCGACGGCGGCGTGATGGCCGACGGCCTGGACGCCGAGCTCGACGAGCTGCGCGCCATCCAGACCAACTGCGACAGCTTCCTGCTGGAGCTGGAGGCGCGCGAGAAGGCGCGCACCGGCATCGCCAACCTCAAGGTGCAGTTCAACAAGGTGCACGGCTTCTACATCGAGGTCACGCAGGGCCAGCTCGACAAGGTGCCGGCCGACTACCGGCGCCGCCAGACGCTGAAGAA
>CAZKDU010000046.1:0-10859 GCA_964551485.1 uncultured Burkholderiaceae bacterium | reverse complement strand
ACGTGTCGCTGCTGGCCGAGCGCTTCGGCGCCAACAACGGGCGCATCGCCCGCATCATCCTCGTCACCACCGCCGCGGCCTTCTTCAGCTTCTCGGCGGCCGTGACGCTGCTGAGGTAGCGCGGTCGCTGCCCCCACAGGTGGGTCGCCGAGCCGCTGCGTCTCGGGGGGCAGGTCCAGCGATCCCATCAATGGTCTCCTCTGGCGGTTGATGGCAGGGTGGCGTCGCCGCCGGCCGCCCCAAGGCTACACGCGGCCCCCTTGGGGCTGAGGGGTGCGGCTCCCAGCCTGCCGGCGCAGGCTGGGACAGCCCGAAGGGCCTCGGCGTCTCGCTGTGGCATGTCCAGGGCGCCACACGCAGTGGGCAACCGTGGGGGCCTAGATCGCCAGTGGGTCCACGTCCACGGCCCAGCGCAGCAGGCCCCTGGCCTCGGGCGCCTGGCGCGCCGTCTGCAGCAGTGGCTGCCAGGCCGCCAGGAACCGTTGCAACCCCGCGCGCGAGGCACTCTCCACCAGCATCTGGGCGCGCTCCACATTGGCCACGCGCTGCACCGCCATGGGCACGGCCGGGTAGCGCGTGACCTCGGCAGCGCCGTCCAGGCCTTCGGCCGCCAGGCTCGCGGCTTCCAGGAAGGCCTGGGCCGCCTCCTGGCTCCGCGCCTCGGCCCGCACCAGGGCCTGGAAGCTGAACGGCGGCATGCCGGCCTGCTCGCGCTCGCGCAGCTGCTGGGCGGCGAAGGCCGGGTAGTCGTGTGCGCGCAGCGCCGTGAACAACGCGTGCTGCGGGTGGAAGGTCTGCACCCACATCTCGGCGCGGCTGCCCTGGGCCTGCAGGTAGCCGGCGTCGCGCCCGGCCCGGCCGGTGGCCTGCAGCAGCAGGGCGAACAGGCGCTCGGGTGCGCGGAAGTCGCTGGAGAACAGGGCGCTGTCGGGGTTGACGGCGGCCACCAGGGTGATGCGGCGGAAGTCGTGGCCCTTGGCCACCATCTGCGTGCCCACCAGCACGTCGACCTCGCCGCTGTGCACCTGGGCCAGCTGGCTGGCCAGCGTGCCCTGGAGGCGGGTGGTGTCGGCGTCGATGCGTGCCACCCGCACCGTGCTGCCGTCGGGGCGCTGCAGCCCACCCAGCAACTGGGCCAGCTGCTCTTCGAGCTGCTCGGTGCCGCGGCCCAGCGGGGCCACGTCGGGGTTGCCGCAGGCCGGGCAGGCGCGCGGCACGCGCTCGGTGTGGCCGCAATGGTGGCAGCGCAGGGTGCGGTCGACCTTGTGGAACACGCGGTAGGCGCTGCAGTGCGCGCAGTCGCTTTTCCAGCCGCAGTCCTGGCAGTGCAGCACCGGGGCGTAGCCGCGCCGGTTCAGGAACACCAGGGCCTGCTCGCCGCGCGCCACGCGCTCGCCGATGGCTTCGAGCAGGGCAGCGGCCAGCAGGGTGCGGCGCGGCTGCAGGTTCATGTCGACCAGGCGCACCCGCGGCAGCGGGCCGGCGGGCTGGCCGGCGTGGCCGATGCGGCTGGGCATGGCCAGCCGCTGGTAGCGCCCGGCCGGGCCCTCGGCGCTGGCCGGGCGGCTGTGGTGCCAGCTCTCCAGCGACGGGGTGGCCGAGCCCAGCAGCACCTTGGCGCCGTCGAGCCGGGCGCGGTAGACGGCCAGGTCGCGTGCCGAGTAGCGTGCGCCCTCCTGCTGTTTGTAGCTCGGGTCGTGCTCTTCGTCGACCACGATCAGGCGCAACCCGGGCAGCGAGGCCAGCACCGCCAGGCGTGTGCCCAGCAGCACCCGGGCCGTGCCGTGGTGCGCGGCCAGCCAGCTGGCCAGGCGCTGCGGCGGCGTCATGCCGCTGTGCAGGCTGGCCACGGCCTGCTCGCCCCAGCGCGGACACAGGCGCTCGCGGAAACGCGCCTCGAGCTGCGGCGTGAGGTTGATCTCGGGCACCATCACCAGCACCTGGGCTGCCGGGTCGCGCGCCAGCGCGGCCTGCACCAGACGCAGGTAGACCTCGGTCTTGCCGCTGCCGGTGGCGCCGAACAGCACGAACGGCCCGGGCTGGGTGTCCACCTGGGCCAGGGCCTCGGCCTGCTCGGGACTCAGGACCGGCTGCCCCGGTGCGTCTGCCCCGGCGGCGCCGGCCTCGTCGTTCGTGGTGCCCTGGCGCTTGAGGCGGCGCGCCAGCTGCACGGCGCTGAGCTCACGCAGCTGCGGCGGCAGCGCCGCCAGCGCCACCTCGCCCAGGCCGCGCTGGTAGTAACGCGCGGTGAACCCGATCAGCTGGCGCCAGCCGGCCGACAGCGGGGCCAGCGCGTCCAGCACGGCCGCCACCGGGCGCAGGCTGGACGGGTCGGGGGCAGCCTCGGAGCCCAGGGCGGCGTCTTCGTCCCAGACCACCCCGAGCGTCTCGCGGGGGCCCAGCGGCACCCGCACCAGGGTGCCCGGGGCGAGTGCTCGCTCACTGGCATAACTCAGGCAGGCGGCCAGGGCGCGGTGCGCGGGCGTGGGCACGACAACGGAAACCCGGTGGTTCATGGCGCGTGGCGGGGGAGTGGCGGCGGAGTTGCCTCGGAAATCTGAAGTGATCTGGCGAAAACAGACTTAAGTGCTTGATTGTGAATGCGATTTGAAGCTATGCAGAGTTTCTGTGGATAACTTTGTTGATACTCTGCCCCGACCCCCGCCGCGAGCCAAGCAAATCAAGGCTTTGGCTGAAATGCCCACCAAAAGAGCAGGAAATTTTTCTTATAAAAATCAAATACTTAGCTTTGCTATCGGATTTGTAGTGAGGAGGCGCTCGCATCCTCGACTTGGCGCGCCGCAGCAATTTTTGTGTGCATAAGTGGCGGGCCCTATTCAAAAGTCACGAAAACCTGTGGTAGGCAATCGGGCCCGCCGTGGCTGGCGTGGGCCAGCGTCAGGCCGCCCGGCGCAGCGCGCGCGAGTGGCTGTGCACGGCCTCGACCAGCGCCGTCACGTGCTCCGGCGGGGTGTATTGGCTGATGCCGTGGCCGAGGTTGAAGATGTGTGTGGGGCCGCTGGTGCCGCGGTCGGTGTGTGGGGTGCCGAAGCTGTCCAGCACCTTGGCCGCCTCGGCCGCGATGGCCGCCGGCGGGGCGAACAGCACATTGGGGTCGATGTTGCCCTGCAGGGCCTTGCCCGGCCCGCCCACGGCACCGCCTACTCGCGCGCGCGCTGCGCCCAGGTGGGCCGTCCAGTCCAGGCCCAGCACCTCGCAGTCCAGGCCCGCCATGTCGTCCAGCCAGAGCGCACCGCCCTTGGTGAAGACGATGCGCGGCACCACCTGGCCGTCCACGCCGTGGCGCTTGAGGCCGGCCAGCACCCGCGCCGTGTAGGCCAGGCTGAAGGCCTGGAAGGCGCCGTCGGCCAGCACCCCGCCCCAGCTGTCGAAAATCATCACGGCCTGGGCGCCGGCGTCGATCTGGGCGTTCAGGTAGGCAGCCACAGCCTCGGCGTTGACCGCCAGCATGCGGTGCATCAGGTCGGGGCGGCCGTAGAGCATGCTCTTGACCAGGCGGTAGTCGTCCGAACCCTTGCCTTCGACCATGTAGCAGGCCAGTGTCCAGGGGCTGCCCGAGAAGCCGATCAGCGGCACCCGGCCATTGAGTGCCCGGCGGATCGAGGTCACGGCGTCGAACACGTAGCGCAGGCGGTCCAAGTCTGGGGCTTGCAGCGAGGCCACGGCGGCCTCGTCGCGCACCGGCGTGGCGAAGCGTGGGCCCTCGCCCTGGGCAAAGCTCAGGCCCAGGCCCATGGCGTCCGGCACGGTCAGGATGTCAGAGAACAGGATGGCCGCGTCCAGCGGGTAGCGCGCCAGCGGCTGCAGCGTGACCTCGGTCGCGTAGTCGACGTTGGTGGCCAGGCCCATGAAGCTGCCGGCCCGGGCGCGGGTGGCGCAGTACTCGGGCAGGTAGCGGCCGGCCTGGCGCATCAGCCAGACGGGGGTGTGGTCGGTGGCCTGGCGCAGGCAGGCGCGCAGGAAGGTGTCGTTCTGCAGCGGGGCGAAAGAGGTCGAAGCGGTCATGCCCTGATTGTCGCAGGTGGGTCAGGGGCCCGGCCGGGTCCGAACAGCGCTGGATCTGGCCTGTTCACTGGGAAAACAGCTGCCGGAGACATTGAAACAATACCGCCATGGCACCACACACACAATGCAGGTACCCCGGGCGGGCCCGGGCAGGTCCATGGGCTCTGATCGGGTTGGTCTGGGGTGGCCTGGCAGGTGCCGTTGCACACGCGCAGCCGCAACCGGCCGAGCCTGCCCTGCATGCGCTGGAGGTATCGGACGACGGCGCCAGCCTGATTGACCGGCGGGCCCGGCTGGCCTGGTCACGTTGTGTGCAGGGCATGCAGTGGGATGGCCATGCCTGTGTGGGCACACCCGAGCGACTGGACCATGGCCAGGCCCTGGCATCGGCCCGTGTGAGAGGTCAGGCCGATGGTCTGCGCTGGCGGTTGCCCCATGTGAAAGAGCTGCAGCGTCTGGTGCACAAGACCGGGGCATGGCGCGGGCTGGACCCGGTGGGCTTTCCTCAGGCCCCGGTCGATTGGCACTGGGCCGGTACAGCCAGTGTCGACACCAGCAGCGTCAACATCTACAACTACGGCAACGTCATGTCCGGTCGCCAGGGGCCGGGACTCAACCCCCGCACCGGGTGGGCCGTGCACCTGGGCACCGGGGAGGCCAGCGGCGACACGCCCAAGCACACGGCCTTGCCGGTTCGCCTGGTTCGGTCCTGGGCCCCCTGAGCCAGTCCTTGGGCCCCCTTGGCAGCCGCGCACCTGGCGGCTGCCAAGGGGGTCAATCGTGGTGCTGGGTGCTGAACGCCAGGTACGCCAGCCAGACCAGCAGCATGCCCAGTGCAACCAGGGTCAGGGTCTCCAGTAGGTCCAGGGTGAACATGGTGTGTGTCTTTCGTTTCCGCGCAGATGCAAGGGGCGCCCGACCGGCCCCGTCAGGGCCAGCGCGTATGGCGACATGCCTGCGGTCTGCCGCTTTCAGTTGTCGATCTCGACCTCGTTGGCCACCAGGGTCACCTGGTCATTGCCCAGGGCACCTTTGGCTTCGACGGTTTGTCCATTCGCCAGCTGCGATGCATTGCCTTTGGTGAACGTGGCGCTGGAGTAGTTCACGGTCACGCCCCGCACCACAAAGGTTTTGGCGGTGGTGTTGAGTGACGACAGCGCACCCTTGACCTCGAAGGTCTGTGTGTTGGTGTCGTCTTCGAGCTCCACCTCACGCGCGATGAGCACGCCATCGCGCACCAGGCCTTTGACCTCCACCTCGGCGCCCAGGACCAGGCCGCTGCTTGGGACCTTGGCGGCGCTGCGTGCGTCCACCGGAACCCCATTGACACTGAAGCTGGTGCTGCTGGTGTAGGCCGTGACATAGCCCTCGATCTCGGTTTCGGCACTGCTGGCCTGCACCGCGTTGAGGGTGGCCGAGCTGGTGATGGCCGTGGCCACCAGCTGACCCGCCACGTTGGGCAGAGGGCTCAGGTCCACACGCACAAACTGGCCATTGGCCAGGGAGCCGGGGGCAGAGGCTGCCGCGTAGTTGATGACGGCACTGCCAATGGTGAAGGTGCGGTTGGTGGTGTTCACGTTGGCCACGGGTCCCCGCAGCTTGTGCGACAGACTCACGCTGGCCACCCGTTCGATGCGGGTGGCGTCGTACACCCCGGGGCTCACCAGCAGGCCGTAGATTTCCAGCACATCGCCACCGCGGATGGCGCTCAGGCCACCCACCAGTCCCTCATCGAACACCGTGCCGGGGCGGACGCGCACCTGCTGGGACAGCACAGTCAGGGTGGCGGCTGTGGCATTGATGGCAGTCACTGGTCCCTTGAGTTCGCTGCGCACACCGATCGAATTGGCCGCGGCCGTCATCAGGCCTGCGGCATCGGTGCTGATGGCCCCGCCATTCACTTCCACGACCATGCCCAGTCGCAGCAAACCATTGGACAGGCCTGCCCCATCGTCGGCCCGCACCACAGCGCGGCTGTCGTCATAGCGGACCCCGTTGACGATGATGGACCCAAACCCGCGGATGGTACCGCTGGAAAACGACCCCGTGCCGCCGCTGCTGATGCCTGCGATGCCCAGGTCTCCCCCGCCGCCGCAGGCAGACACCAGCCATGACGACGCCAGGGTGATGGTGAAGCCCCGGCGGGAGAGGGGGGCTGCATGCGCAGCGCGGTCGTGGGGGTGGTGGGTGTTCGTCATGGCAGGGTCCTGGAGCTTGAGGAGACGGGTCAAGGGGCGGGCGGTGCTTGGGTGGGTGCCGGTGCCGCCTCCATGGGGGCGGCGTAGGAGTAGAGGCCGATGCGCACCTGCTGATCCGCAGGGTGGGCATGGGCCTGGTCGTGCTCGATCAGCTCGGTGAGTTGGGGCACCAGGTTGTTGAACACCAGCTGCCACTGCTGCTGGATCAGTTCGCGCACCCTGGGCATGGAACTGGCGGCCAGCTCGTCGGCAAAAATGGCCTGGTCGAAATGCGCGCTGCCATCTCCCAGCACATTGAGCACGCTGCCTTGCAGGTGATCGCCCACGTTGTCGGCCAGGAACGCCACCATCCTGGAAAAATCCTTGTTGGGCACCATGGCGTCTCGAACCAGGCGCACCTGGTCATGGGGTGGGTCGAGCTCGGCCATGCCGAGCCGGCACAGCTCTTCGAGCAGGCTGCGGGGATGCACGTCCTTGGTGACGCCCAGCGCGAGCGACTCGAAACTGGGCTCGGGGCCTTGTCGGCGCAGAGTGGCCGGGTGGCCCTGGTGTTTGTACGCTGGGTCACTGAGCCAACGCGTGAACACCTCCCCTGCGAGCCAGCGTTTGGGCTGGATTGCAGGGGCTTCGGCCGACAGCAGCCGTGTCACCTCGCGTCGATTGAGTCCGGTGGCAGTGCTCACCCGGCTGACCAGCCCATGGTGGGGGGCCTCTGCCCATTGCTGCCGGGCAGTGTCCACCAATGTGGCGCGCAGGAGTTCATCCAGCGCCGCGTACGAAAGCCCTTTGGCGATGGCCAGCTTGGCCATGGGTTGCAGCAGCGCGCGAAACGCCTCGAGCAACGCCATTTGCTCGGAGGACTGCGTGGGAGTGGGCGCGCTGGGGGAGGTCACCGTGTTCACCAGGGCAGTGTAAATGACATGGGCGATTTGCACATATTGGGGTGTGGTGTTGCGTCAAAACCGGTGTGCGAACGCCACGCCCACCGCCCAATGGGGGCTTGCCGCTGACAGGCCTTTGGTCAGGGACAGCTCTGCACTGCGCGCCTGCCAGCGCGTCAGGTGGTACACCGTGACCTCTGACAAATGGCCGCTGCGGCCGTTGGCCTGGCGGTAGGCGTGGAACGCACCGAGTGCCATGCCCGAGCCCAGCTCGGTCTGCGCACCCCATTCGCTGTAGAGCGGGTGGCGGGCGCGCGGCAGCGCCGACGACTGCCCTGTGCGCCGTTTGCCCACATGGCCGAACCACAGCACGTCGCTCTGGCGGTGCTGTGCATCGAGCTGCAGCGACACATCGGTGGCGCCAGTGCCCAGGCCTCGGCTGGCATTGGCGCTGGCGGTTTTCACTTTCATGGTGAGGCTGAGTGCCGGAAGCGATGCCGGGGTGATGGCCAGGGTTCTGCGCAGCCGGAGCGTGGCATCGCCCCAGCCGCGCACCGTGCTGACCGAGCCTTGGATGTTCTCGTTGAGGACCAGGTAAGGCGCATCGGCGGCCAGTTGCCATGGTCCCCAGTCACGCCGTGCGCTCCACACAATGCTCAAGGCCTTGCTGGCTTGCAGATCGCGCGACGCGCCATTCGTGTACTGAGCGCTGACGCCCAGGGTCCAGGGCTGGACAGCCGGCGCCGTACCGGCCGAGGCCGCCCCACCCCACGACAGCATGGCCAGGCCGAGGGGCACAGTGGCAAGGCAGTGGCGCAGCACGAGCATGGATGTGAAAGGGCGGGACAAGCCAGGGACAGTTGGGCGGGCAAGCCCGGCACCTGCGGGGCTTGTTCCACGACCGGATGGTCTCAGCGAGTGCCTGCGCGCTCGAGGCGTTCGCTGCGCTCCGTGCGTTCGGCACGTTCCATCCGTTCCGGGCGCTCGGCCCGTTCAATGCGTTCGGCACGTTCGGTCCGCTCCGCACGTTCAGGGCGCTCAGCGCGTTCCAGGCGCTCGGTTTTGGCACTGGCCAAGGGACTGGCGGCCAGCACAGCCATGGCCAGGGCGGTCGCACACAGGGTTTTGAAAGCAGTCATGTGAAAAGTCCTTGAGTTCAAATGTGCGAAATACACATTTGTGATGTGGAGTATATGTGAAATTCGCACATTTGCAATGACTGGGCGATGGCTGGGTGATGTCCATCACTCTCCAGGCGCTTCAACGGCATGGGCAGCGTGGACCGGCTGCCTCTGCGCCACAGGGCGCGCAGCGGTCGGCTCCGGGCGCCTGTGGCGCAGCGCAGGCATGCTGGGCCTTTGCCTGTCATTTGCCTGTGCTGCGCCACAACCCACGGGGCGGTTGTGAGGGGGCCACTGGCGTGCGGCTGCGGACGCGGGTGCCCGGGCACGTGGGTCCGCCTGCAAGACAAAACGCGGCCGATGCGCTAGTGTTGGGTCCCATGACACGCCTGTTCGCTGCTTACCTGGGCACGGCCCTCACCCTGCTGCTGCTGGACCTGTTGTGGCTGGGAGTGGTGGCCAAGGATTGGTACCGCCAGGGCCTGGGCCACCTGATGGCCGAGGCCCCGCACTTGCCCACAGCGGCGCTGTTCTATGCCCTCTACACGCTGGCCTTGGTGCTGTTCGCTGTGGCGCCGCCGGGCCAACCCACCCCGGGTTGGGGGCGCACCCTGGCCACAGCCGCACTGTTCGGGTTCTTTGCCTACGCCACCTACGACCTGACCAACCTGGCCACCCTGCGCCAATGGCCGCTGGGCCTGTCGCTGCTGGACATGGCCTGGGGCACCGCGCTCAGTGCCGCCGCGGCGGCCGGTGGCAAGACGGCCCTGGGGTGGGCTGAGCGTTGGTGAGGGGTTTTTGAGAGAGCTGGGGCCTTGATGCCCTGGCCGCTTGTGGTGTGCGCCGCCCGCGCGCCCTGCCGGGTGTGGTCAGCCCAGCCCGGCGCGCCAGTGCTCGACCTTGAGGCAGGCGTTCTGCACCACCTGCAGACCGGCGGCTTCGGCCTTGGCGGCCGCCGCATCGTGGCGAATGCCGCTTTGCAGCCAGACCGCGGGGGCGCCAATGGCAATCGCCTCGTCCACCACCGGGGGCACGTCGTCGCTGTTGCGGAACACGTTCACCAGGTCGATCGTCTCGTGCGCCGCCGCTTCGGTGAGCGAGGCGTAGGCTGTCTCACCCAGGATACGGCCACCCTGGCGTGCCACCAGCGGGTTGATGGGGATGATGCGGTAGCCCTGGGCCTGCATGGCGCGTGCCACCCCAAAACTGTCGCGGTGCGGCTTGGGGCTCAGCCCTACCACAGCGATGGTGCGGCAGGCGGTCAGCAGATGGCGGATGGTGTCCTGGCGGTTCATGCAGCGTTGCGGGGCAAAGGGCAGGCGCGATGGGGCACGCGGGTGGCACCCAGGCTCCCGCGGGCAGGGCCCCATTGTCGCAGTGCGCCGGGGCTCTTCGGCGCCTGCAGGCGTGCCGGCCTTGGGCTTCTTGGGTAGCATGGGCACTGGTCTTTTCCATGCCCCAGCGGAGCCTTGCCACCATGACCCACTCCCTCTTCACCCCACCCCTTGCGCAGCGCCTGACCGCCCTGGCCACAGGGCTGCTGCTGCCGTTGTGGTTGCTGGCCGGCCCGGGGACTGCCCACGCCGAAACTGTGGGCAGCGTCAGCACCACCTTCAAGCTGCTGAGCCCGAACGACAAGATCGTGGTCGACGTGTTCGACGACCCTGATGTGGAGGGGGTGGCCTGCTACCTGTCGCACGCCAAGACCGGCGGCTACAAGGGCGCTCTGGGCCTGGCCGAGGACACCGCCGACGCGTCCGTGGCCTGCCGGCAGATCGGGGCCATCGGCTTTCGCAACAAGGTCGAGGTGCAGGATGAGGTCTTCAATGCCCGCTCGTCCATTTTGTTCAAGCACGTGCGCGTGGTGCGCATGGTGGACGCCAAGCGCAACACCCTGGTCTACCTTGTGTACTCCGACAAGCTCATTGATGGCAGTCCCAAGAACAGCGTCACGGCCGTGCCAGTGCCTGCGGGGGTGGTGATTCCATTGAAGTGATGGGCGGGCACTGCGCAGGGACCTGCGCCCACATGGCTTGAGGCGTGGTGCACTCAAGCACCTGCTTGGATGGCCCGTCCGAGGGCCTGGTCGATGTCCCACAGAATGTCGTCCACCTCCTCGATGCCCACGCTCAGGCGCACCATGTCGGCGCTGACGCCGGCTTTGGCGAGTTCGGCCTCGCTGAGCTGGCGGTGGGTGGTGGAGGCAGGGTGGATGACCAGGGTTTTGGCGTCGCCGATGTTGGCCAGGTGGCTCAAAAATTCGCAGGCATCGATGAAGCGCTCGCCGGCCCGGGCCGGGTCGGGCGCCCGGATGCCGAAGGTCAGGATGCCCGAGGCCAGCGGCAGGCCGTCGGGTCCGGCACGGAACTGCTTCTTGGCCAGCGCAAAGTGCGGCGATTCGGGCAGGCCGGGGTAGTTGACCCAGGCCACGGCCGGGTGCTGCTGCAGGTGGCGGGCCACCACCAGTGCGTTGCGGCTGTGGGCCGCCATGCGCAGGTGCAGGGTTTCGATGCCCTGCAAAATGAGCCAGGCGTTCAGCGGCGACAGCGTGGCGCCGAAGCTGCGGTTGACCTCCATGCGCGCCTTCATGGTGTAGCCGAAGTCGCCAAAGGTCTCGTAGAACTTGACGCCGT
>CAZKDU010000045.1:0-10911 GCA_964551485.1 uncultured Burkholderiaceae bacterium | reverse complement strand
AGGAGATCTTCGAGATCGTGGTGCGCATCAACCGCGAGCGCGGCACCACCATCCTCCTGGTCGAGCAGAACGCCAACATGGCACTCAACGCCGCCGACTACGGCTACGTGCTCGAGAACGGCCGCATCGTCATGGAAGACACCTGTGCCCGCCTGCGCGAGAAGGAGGACATCAAGGAGTTCTACCTCGGCATGAAGGACACCGGGGTGCGCGGCGAGAGGCGCTGGAAGAAGAAAAAGACATGGCGATGACCCACCCCATCCCCCCCAAGCCGGCCCGCGCACGGTGCACAGGCGCCGTGGCGCCAGCGCCTGTGGGCAACCCCGCAGGCCTGGCTGACGCCGGGCGCAGACACCCTGCCGGGCCCACGCCCGCCCACCCCAGGGGCAGCGCATGAGCAATCTGTGGAACCTGGACCGCCTGCAGTCCACGACCGAGGTCGTGATGCCCGGGGAGACCGTGCCCGAGGTGTTCTGGAACGCCGTGGCGCGCCGTGGCGACCGCGTCTTCATGCGCCAGAAGGACCTGGGCATCTGGCGCAGCTGGAGCTGGAACCAGACCGGGCAGGCGGTGCGCGAGATCGGCCACGGCCTGCTGGCGCTGGGCTTTGCGGCCGGCGAGTGCGCCTCCATCCTCTCCAACACCGTGGTCGAGTGGGTGCTGGCCGACGTGGCGGTGCTGAGCTGCGGCGGGGTGTCCAGCGGCATCTACCCGACCGACGCGGCCAGTCAGGTGCATTTTCTGTGTGCCGACTCGGCCACCACCGTGCTGTTCGTGGAAGACGACGAGCAACTCGACAAGGCCCTGGAGGTGCGCGCCGGGTTGCCCAAGCTGCGCCACATCGTCGTGTTCGACATGGAGGGCCTGAGCGGCCTGGACGACCCCATGGTGATCGGCCTGGACGCGCTGCGTGCCCTGGGCCGCGAGCACCTGGCCCAACTCCCAGCCGCGCTGCAGGAGCGGGTGACCCAGGTCCGGCCCGGCGACGTGGCCATGCTGGTCTACACCTCGGGCACCACGGGCAAACCCAAGGGTGCGATGCACAGCCACGCCGGCATCGTGTACACCACGCGCGGCTACAACCAGCTGGCGGCGCAGGATGAACACGATGAGCGCATCTGCTTTCTGCCGCTGTGCCACATTGCCGAGCGGCTGGGCGGCGAGTACCACAGCATCTACACCGGCGCCAAGCTCAACTTTGTGGAAAACCCCGAGACCGTGCCCGAGAACGTGCGCGAGATCGCGCCCACGCTGTTCCTGGCGGTGCCGCGCGTCTGGGAGAAGTTCTACTCGGGCGTGATGATCGCGCTCAAGGAAGCCAGCCGGCTGCAGCAGGTGGTCTACGCCTGGGGCATTGGCGTGGGCAGCCGCATTGCCGACCGCGTGCTGGCTGGCCAGCCTGTGGGCCTGGGGTTGAAGGCGCAGTTCATGCTGGCGCGCTGGCTGGCGTTGGACAACGTGCGCAAGCTCATCGGCATCCACCGCGCGCGCTTCTTGCTGACCGGCGCCGCGCCGATCTCACCCGACCTTGTGCGCTGGTACCTGGCGCTGGGCCTGCCCATGCTCGAGGTCTGGGGCATGACCGAGACCTGCGGCGCCTCCACCTACACCCCGACCCAGGGCATCCGCCCCGGCATGATCGGCCAGGCCTGCCCCTACAACGAGGTGCGCGTGGACGCCGCCACCGGCGAGATCCAGGTGCGCGGGCCCAATGTGTTCCTGGGCTACCTGAACCTGCCCGAGAAAACGCGCGAGACTTTCACCGAGGACGGCTGGCTGCGCACGGGCGACGTGGGCCTGATGGACGCCGACGGCTACGTGAAGATCACCGACCGCATGAAGGACATCATCATCACGGCCGGGGGCAAGAACATCACCCCCAGCGAGCTGGAGAACGAACTCAAGTTCTCGCCCTACATCACCGACGCGGTGGTCATCGGCGACGCCCGGCCCTACCTCACGGCCATCATCATGATCGACCTGGACAACGTGGAGAAGTTTGCCCAGGACCACGACGTGCCGTTCTCCAACTACGCCAGCCTGACCCACGCGGCCGAGGTGCAGGAGCTGATCCAGGCCGAGATCGACCGCGTGAACAAGCGCTTCGCGCGGGTCGAGCAGATCAAAAAGTTCTGGCTGCTCGACACCCAGCTCAGCGCTGAGGACGAGGAGCTGACCCCGACCATGAAGCTCAAGCGCAAGCTGGTGCAGCAGAAGTACGCGGCGCGCATCGAGGCCATGTACACCGGCTGAAGGCTCTCCTGGCCCCTGCACCCGACCTGCCCCTTCCCCCATTCATTCACTTCGCGAAAGGCCTCCCCATGACACCGAGCCTCAAACACCTCGTAGCCCTGCTGGGCCTGGCGCTGCTGGCGCCGCTGGCCCTGGCGCAGACCCAGGGCGTGACCAAGGACGAGATCGTGGTCGGCACCATCCAGGACCTCTCGGGCCCGATCGCCGGCTTCGGCAAGCAGGTGCGCTATGGCATGCAGTTGCGCGTGGACGAGATCAACGAGCAGGGCGGCGTGCACGGCCGCAAGATCCGCCTGGTGGTGGAAGACTCGGCCTACGACCCCAAGAAGGCCGTGCTGGCCGGCCAGAAGCTGGTCAACCAGGACAAGATCTTCATCCTGGCCGGCAACCTGGGCACCGCGCCCAACATGTCGACCATGCCGGTGCTGTTCGAGAAGAACATCGTCAACTTCCTGCCAGTCACCGGCGCCAAGGAAATGGTGGAGCCGCTGTCCAAGCTCAAGTTCGGCCTGCTCAACTCCTACACCGACCAGATGCTGCGCGGCGTGCCCAAGATGGTCAAGGACAAGGGCGTCAAGCACGTGTGCGCGATCTACCAGGACGACGACTTTGGCATCGAGGTGGTCAAGGGCGTGGAGACCGCGCTGAAGGGCCTGAACATGGAGCTGGCCGAGCGCGCCAGCTACAAGCGCGGCGCCACCGACTTCTCCTCGCAGGTGGCCAAGGTCAAGTCGGCCAACTGCGACATGGTGGTGCTGGGCACAGTGATCCGCGAGACCGTGGGCGTGATGGCCGAAGCCCGCAAGACCGGCTTCAACCCGGTGTTCTTCGGCTCGCTCGCGGTCTACACCGACCTGGTGCACAAGCTCGGCGGCAAGAACGTGGAGGGCCTGTACGCCACCATGTCGGTGCAGAACCCGTACCTGGACGAGGCCAGCCAGCCGATCCGCTTCTGGGCCAACAAGTACAAGACCAAGTTCAACGAAGACCCGACCGTGTTCTCGGTCTATGGCTACAACGCCATCGACGCCTTCATCCGCGCTGCGCAGAAGGCCGGCCCCAACCTCAGCACCGACAGCTTCATCAAGGCCATGGACACCATGGTCATCCCGCCCGACATCTTCGGCAGCGCCGAGTTCAAGTACGGCCCGCAAAAGCGCCTGGGCAACAACAGCGCGCGGCTCTCGCAGCTGCAGGACGGGCGCTGGAAGGTGGTCAGCGACTACCTGTCCGGCCCCTGAACCCGCCACACCACCCCATGCGTCCGTCATGGGGCGCACTTCTCTGCGGCCACCCAAGGGTGGCCGCAGGCCTTTGGGCAGGCGTCGGCAGCCGGCCGGGCCCGCTGCGGCACCCCCCTCTTGTCTGCGCCCTTCGCCCCGCCCTTGCTGCCCCCGGCGCCGGCACACGGCCCGGGCTTACGCCCCGGCCTGGGTGAACTGTCACAATCACCACCACAGCCGACCGTGGCCCTGCGGCCCCAGGATGCGGGCCCGCCCACTTGCCCACAGACGGGCACAGCGCCCAGCCCCCATGACCGCCACCACCCGGCCCATGCCCTGGGCCACCGCCCGAGCTGTGTTTTGTTGACCGCATGCCCACACCCAACCCCCATGTGATCTCGCTGCAGCTGGAAGACGGCCCCGTGCTGCAGCGCCTGCAACAGACCGCCACGCCCCTGGCCGTGTGGCTGAGCGTGGGCGACCTGCCACCGGTGATGGCCACCGTGCTGCCAGCAACCACCCCCGCCCAGCCGGCCGTGGACGGGCACGACGAGGCCCTGGTGGCGCTCTCGGTCAAGGTGGTGCAGCACGTGCGCGGCCTGGGCGACACCCCGCCCGTGAACCCCGCGGCCACCACCCTGGGCCTGGGCAGCGAGGAGTTCGAGCGCCTGCACGCCGAACTGGGCCCTGCGCTGCTGGGCGAGCTGCACCCGCCGTCTGAAAGCCCCGACACCCCGCGCACCGCCGACGTGGCCTGCGAGAAGATGCTGGCCCTGCTGTGGGACCACCGCGGCAGCGACTCGCCCCTCACCCGCGCCGTGGCCGCCGCCGTGGCCTGCGCCAGCAAGGAAGACCACCACCTGTGGGTGGACCTGGGCCTGAGCGGGCGCGACCAGGTCAACGAACTGCTCAAGGGCCATTTCGCGGCCCTGCACCGGCGCAACCTCACCCACATGGGCTGGAAGAAATTCTTGCTGCTGCAGACCGGGCAGCCGGTGCCGAGCCACTTGAGCCGGCGTGGGGTGGGGGGCGGCTGAGCGCCTCACGCCCTGCGTGCCCGTGGTGTGCAGCAGTGGCATCAACCATGTGCGTTGGACGGCCTCAGCTTGGGGACGCTGTGCCCTTGATCCCGAGATGGATTCAGACGGACGTTGGGCGTTTACGGTCCATGCGGCAGAGCTGCCGGCATAGCAAGAACGACTGGCAAGCAATGAGGGCAGCCAGCCAGAACCGGACAGCTATGAGAGACTGTTTGTGATTTGACAACTGATCGCAGCACGATGCTGGATGCTAGGGATACCGACATGCACCACGGATACTTCATTGCCCTATTCGACATTCTCGGCTTCGAGCAGCGCCTTGCCATCTTTGGCTTACGAGAAATGCTCGCACGCTATGAGGTACTTATCGAAACTGTTAACTATCGCAAGGAACAAGTGCAACGGGTCTTCAGCGACATGGGAATGACAGAATCTCCGCACTGGACATCTGACGGAGATATTTTTCTGTTCACCAAAACACATGGTGCGTATGCGAGCGATTCAATCCTTCTTTGGGCCAGTCGAACTTGGCCAGAGGCTCAGAGTGCAAGTGCAGACGAATTTGAACGGTCTGTGGACAATACCGCCGATGGCTGGAAATATCAGCCAATTCCATGCGACAACTTCCTGGATGTTTGCAACGACCTGATGTGCCGAGGCTTGGAAATTGGCCTTCCTCTGCGTGGAGCTGTTGCCATCGGCGACGCTGCGCTAATACCGGACCGGAATATCTTCCTCGGGCAGCCAATCGTAGAAGCCGCTCGACTCGAAAGCGGTCAGAAGTTCATTGGGACCAGCTTTTGCAAGAGTGCAATGACTCAGTTGGTACCGGAAAGATATGTGCTTCGATTTGAAGGTGGTATCAAAGAGACCCATCTGGCTCAGTGGGGCGGCACCGTACTTGACTGGCCAAGACACTGGCGTAAATCAAGGAAGTTGGATGTCCGGCACGCCATCGCGGAGCTAAACGTTGATGCAAAGTTCTCTAGTTACTACGAGAACACACTGAAGCTTGTAGCTCACTCAGAACAGTTCGCGGATTCATTCGAAAGTACGAAAGAAACTTCCATTCGATCTAACTACGCTCAATTCTCTTGGTCTAAAAGTGATCTCGCAGTCACGGCGCACGCAGTTCGCTTAGTTGCCATTGAGCCTGGCAACTAAGTCAAACGTCGATCATCTGATTTGCCACCGCGACTTTGACGACACGAGAGTTAAAACGGGTCGATTTGCACTTGTCGCAGCTTCCCGAAGCAGTCGTTCTTCAATCGCTCTCGATCGAGCGCTCCCAACCTCAATCCAAAGTTCGCCACAGCGGGGGTGAGCCTCCACCTCCGGCCCTGCCCAAAGCCAGTGAAACCTGCCCTCAACCCAGCCCCATCAACCCCCGCGCCTCCTGCGGACTTGCCACCTCGCGCCCCGCCGCACGCGCACAGGCCGCCAGCTCGGCGATCAGCGGCGCGTTCGATTGCACCTTCTCGCCGCTAGGCAGGTAAAACGTGTCTTCGAGCCCGGTGCGCAGGTGGCCGCCCAGCTCGGCCGTGCGGCGGTGGGTGGCCCAGACCTCCTGGCGGCCGATCAGGGTGGTCTGCCAGCACGCGCCCTCGGGCAGCAGCCTGAGCAAGATGGGCAGCAGGTCGGGGTCGGCCGGCATGCCGGACTCCACGCCCATCACGAAGTTCACGTCCAGCGGGCCGGTGGTCATGCCGGTCTGCTGGTACATGGCGACGCAGCGCACGATGCCCACGTCAAAGCACTCGAACTCGGGCAGGGTGCCGGTCTCGGCCATCACGTCCAGGAAGGCCTGCACCTTGTCGGGCAGGTTGTCGAACAGCATGGGCGGCCAGGCCCACTGGCCGTTGCTGCGCACCTTCAGGTAGTTGAGCGAGCCGGCGTTGCAGGCGGCCATCTCCGGCCTCGTGGCGCGCAGGCAGTCGAGGGCACCCTGGTAGTCGGGCCCCACCACGCCGGTGGTCTGGTTGATGATGAGGCCGGGGCAGGCGGCGCGCATGGCGTCCACACAGGCGCGGGCCACGGCCGGGTCCCAGCTCGGCAGGTGGCCACGGCCCGGCCGCTGGTCGCGAAAGTGCACGTGCACCACGCTCGCGCCCTCGTCCATGGCGCGGCGCGCCTCGGCCGCCAGCTCGCCGGGCGTCACGGGCACGTGGTGCTGGCCGGGGTCGGTCAGCACCCCGGTGATGGAACAGGTGAGGATGGCCTTGTCGCTCATGGCGGGCTCCGGGGCAAGGGTTGGGGTGGTGGGGGCGCGCGAGGGGTCTGCCGGGGGGTGGCGTCAGGACACGATGTAGGCGGCCATGCCGGCCGACAGCAGCGTGCCGTCTTCGCCCAGGAACTCCATGCGCGTGGTGGCCACGCGCGAGCCGCTGCGCAGCACCTCGGCCACGATGGTGAAGTGCTCGCCCACCACGGGGCGCAGAAAGTCAACGCGCAGGTCGATGGTGCCGAGCTTGGCAAAGCGCTCCAGCCGCCGGACGGGCGCGTCGTCCATGTGGCGCGCGCAGACCGAGGCCATGGCGGCAATGCCGCCGGTGGCGTCCAGGCAGGCACTGGTCACGCCGCCGTGCATGCGCTGGTGCGTGAAGTTGCCCACCAGTTCGGGCTTCATGGCAATGCGCGCCACCGTGCGCATGGGCGCCAGGCTGTGCAGGTGCAGGCCGATGTGGTGGTTGAAGGTGATGCGCTCGTCGAAGATACGCCGCACCATCGCGATGAACTCGGGCTCGAACGGGGTGTCGGCAGGGGGGGTGCGTGTCATGGGTGGGGCTCGTTCAGGAATCAGTGCACACAGAAGGAGAAAAAAGAGAAGGGGAAGGAAAAAAGGGCCTCAGGGTGGGGCGAGCAAGGGCAGGCAGGGGCGGCGGTGGGGCACAGCGCATCACCAGGCCAGCTGCCGCGCGGCCAGGTCTTTCATGATCTCTTCGGTGCCGCCGCCGATGGTCAGCACCTTGACCTCGCGGTACAGGCGTTCGCTGCGGGTGCCGCGCATGTAGCCCATGCCGCCCAGAATCTGCACGGCCTGGTCAGCACAGAACTGGAAGGCCTGCGTGGCGTGGTTCTTCAGCAGGCAGACCTGGGCCACCCAGTCGGCCGAGGTGTCGCCCTGGTCGTGGCGCGCGGCCACGGCGGCCAGCCAGGCCTCGGTGGACGCGATGCGCTGCGCCATGTCGGCGAGCTTGTGGCGGATCACCGGCTGCTCGCTCAGCGTGCGGCCAAAGGCCTGGCGCTGGCGCGCCCAGTCCAGCGCCTCGTCGAAGCAGGCCTGGGCAAAGCCCAGCGCCATGCCGGCCAGCGCCACGCGCTCGCCGTTGAAGTTGGCCATGATGGCGCGAAAGCCCGCGCCCTCCTCACCCACCAGGCAGCGGGCCGGCACCCGCACCTGGTCGAAGCGCAGGTGGGCGGTGTCGGAACACCACCAGCCCATCTTGTCGAGCCGGGTGCGGGTGAGGCCCCGGCTGTGGCCCGGCACGGCGATCAGCGAAATGCCGGCCGCGCCCTTGCGCCGGTCGCCGCCGGGCCGCCCCAAGGCGACCGGGGCCCCCTCGGGGGGCAGCGAACCACGCGCAGCGGGTGAGCGTGGGGGCTCGTCAATCCGGACAGCGACCGTGAACCAGTCGGCGCGCAGGCCGCTGGTGATGAAGACCTTTTCGCCGTTGAGCACGTAGTCGTCGCCGTCGCGCACGGCGGTGGTGCGCAGGCGGGCCACGTCGGAGCCGCCGCCGGGCTCGGTGATGGCCAGGGCCGCGATGGCCTCGCCGCGCAGCACTGGCGGCACCACCTCGGCCTGCAGCGCCGCGCTGCCCTGGGCCAGCAGCAGCGGCAGCGCAATGTTGTGCGAAAACAGGCTGGCCATGACGCCGCCGCTCGCACCCCAGCGGCTCAGAGCCACGGTGAGCGCGCAGCGCAGCGCCAGGGGCGCGGGCGTGCCGCCCAGGGCCTCGGGGTAGCCCAGGCCGAGCCAGCCCAGCGCGCCGGCCCGCTGGTAGAGCACTCGCGGAAACTCGCCGGCCGCGTCCCAGGCCGTCACGTGCGGCGCGATCTCGGCCTGGGCGAAGCGGCGCGCGCCGTCGGCCAGCGCCTGGGCGTCGGCACGCAGCTCGGGCGCCAGCAGCAGCGGGTTCATGCGGCCAGCCTCACCAGCGCCTGGCCCGGCGCCACCTGCTGGCCGACCTGCACCAGCCACTCGGCCACGGTGCCGTCGGCCGGCGCGGCGAGCTGGTGCTCGAGCTTCATGGACTCGACCACGGCCAGCGGCTCGCCCTGGCGCACGGCGGCGCCCACGGCCAGCGGCAGGGCCAGCACGCGGCCGTTGAAGGGCGCACGCAGCAGCCCGCTGGCGGCACTGGCCACGGCCTCGGGCGGCTCATAAGACGCGTCGTCGACCCACAGGTCCACGCCCGCGTGCTGCAGGTGCCAGCGCTGCGGGCCCAGCGCACAGGCCCACAGGCCCGGGCTGGGCGGCGGCAGGCCGGCCACGCGGAGCGTGTGCAGCGTGCCGCGGTGGCGCAGGCGCAGCGGCCGCGGGAACGGGCAGGCCAGCCCCCCAGGTGCCCCCAGGCTCTGCATAAAAACCGGCTGCAGCCCTTGCTGTGCAAAGAGGTCTTGCTCCTGTTTCAGGAGCAAGCGGCGCAAGCCGTCACCCTGCTCGGCCAGGAACGGGATGCGTGCCTGCCCCGCGGCGAACACCGGGTGGCGCAGGCAGGCGGCCAGGAACGCGCGGTTGCTCGGTAGGCCCAGCAGCACCAGTTGGTCCAGCGCGGCGGCCAGGCGCTCGCGGGCCTCGGCCCGCGTGGGGGCGTGGGTGATGAGCTTGCCCAGCAGGGCGTCGTAAAACGGCGTGACGGCCTGGCCCTCGGCCAGCGCGTGGTCAAGGCGCAGGCCCGGCCCCGCCGGCGGCGGCACGAAGCGGCGCACCGTGCCGGTGTGGGGGGTGAAGGCCTCGTCCTCGGCACACAGCCGCACCTCGATGGCGTGGCCGTCCAGGCGCACCTGGTGCTGGGCCAGCGGCAGCGGCTCGCCACGCGCCACACGCAGCTGCCACTCGACCAAGTCGAGCCCGGTCAGCAGCTCGGTGACCGGGTGCTCGACCTGCAGGTGTTCATTTCCATCAGGTAGAAGGCCCCCTGCGCCCGCTCTACCGCTTCAGCCCCCTCCCCCACTCCGGCATGGGTTTCGGCGGGCTCGCCCGGCGCAGGGCCTGGGGCCTGGGTGCCCGGGCAAGTCCCCTCCTCGCGGGCCGCCCCGTCGAGCAGGAACTCCACCGTGCCCGCCCCCACATAGCCCGCGGCCCGGGCCAGTGCCACGGCGCTGGCGCCCAGGCGCGCGCGCAGGGCCGCGTCCACGGCGGGGCTGGGCGACTCCTCGATGAGCTTCTGGTGGCGGCGCTGCACCGAGCAGTCGCGCTCACCCAGGTGCAGGCAGTGGCCGTGCGCGTCGGCAAACACCTGCACCTCCACGTGGCGCGGCGCCAGCAGCGCGCGCTCGATCAGCAGTTCGCTGCTGCCAAAGCCGCTCAAGGCCTCGCTGCGCGCGCTGGCCAGCGCGGCGGTGAGTTGCGCCGGCTCTTTCACCAGCCGCATGCCGCGCCCGCCGCCACCGGCCACGGCCTTGACCATGACCGGGTAGCCGATGCGCGCGGCCTCCTGCGCAAAGCGCGCATCGCTCTGGTCGGCGCCCTGGTAGCCGGGCAGCACCGGCACGCCGTGGGCCTGCGCGAGCTGCTTGGCGCTGGCCTTGCTGCCCAGGGCACGGATGGCCGCGGGCGGCGGGCCAACCCCGGTCAGGCCGGCGTCGAGCACGGCCTGGGCAAAGTCGGCGTTCTCGCTCAGGAAGCCGTAGCCCGGGTGCACGGCGTCGGCGCCGCTGGCCTGCGCGGCGGCGATGAGCTTGTCGATGCGCATGTAGCTCTCGGCCGAGGCCAGCCCGCCCAGGGCGACGGCCGTGGTCGCTTCCCGCACGTGCAGGGCGTCGCGGTCGGCGTCGGAGTGCACGGCCACGGTGGCGATGCCCATGGCGTGTGCGGTGCGGATCACGCGCCGGGCAATTTCGCCGCGGTTGGCAATGAGCAGGCGTTTCATCGGTCACCCCCTCCCGGCGCCTCGCCCCATGCGCGGCGCGCGTGCGCCATGGGGTGGGCGCTTGGCCCGGGCGGCGAGCCGTGGTCACCACCCACCCACGCTGCCGCGCGAGCGCCGCGGTGGGGCATGCGCAGGCGCTTCATGCCGGGGCCCGTTTCGCCACGCCCATGAGGCGCGCCAGGATCTGCAGCATCACCTCGTCGGCGCCGCCGCCGATCGACGCCAGCCGGCCGTCGCGGTACAGGCGCGAGACCTTGTTCTCCATCGTGAAGCCCATGCCGCCCCAGAACTGCAGGCAGG